>CAVJLK010000012.1:0-32601 GCA_963650175.1 Ruminococcus sp. CAG:579
CCCCTTACTAGGGGATATAGTTTAAGAAGAATTTATTTTATTCGTTTCCTATAGATTAAGGAAAACTCGGATTCGATGGTCTTGCGGAATCCCTCGAATGCACTGCCCGTCATCCACCCGTTGGGTGTGACGAAGGCTATGATCCCGTCCTCTCCCCTGAGGCGGTCGGTCGCCCAACGGAAAGCACGAATGTAGTTGTCGTAGACGGAATTGACGTTTCCGACCTTTCCATCGAACTTGGAGGTGTCCAGGTATGTTGACTCGATCCTCGCATCGATGCCTTCGCGGTACTTCCGCTTCTTCGCATCGTCATTGGCTGACTTCTGGGTGGCTCCATATGGCGGATTCCCGATGATCAGCGTGATCGGAGTGTCGTTCTCCTTACGGATGACCGCCCGGTTCTTGTAGAAGTAGGCATCCTCGATTTTCAAATTGGTCTGGGAAGCCGTTCCGAATCTCCTGCAAAGCTCCTCGATGTTGAATGTGTCCGTCAGAAGGATGTTCTCGAACGGAACATAGGTGTCCGAACCGGTGAGGCGCGAATATGTGTTCTCGATATTCACCGCTGCAATGTAATAGGCGAGCAGCGTGATCTCGTTGGCGAACAGCTCGTGCCTGTATTTGCGCTCCTGGTTCTCCTTCGTGATCAATCCGGACTCCATCAGACGGGCTATGAACGTCCCCGTCCCGGTGAACGGGTCGATGATGTTCACGCCCTCGTCGTTGATGTCCCTGCCGAACTCCTGTTTCAGAACCTCCGCTGCCGAATGGATAATGAAATCCACGATCTCAATGGGAGTGTACACCACGCCGTTGATGGCCTGGTCCTTCGGGAAGGCGTTCTTGAAGAACTTCTCGTACAGGGCGGTGATGACCTTCTGCTTCCCATCTGCGGTGTCTATCTTCGACAGGGTGCGATCGACGCTGGTGTAGAACTCCTGGAGCTCGTCGTTGATGTCTTTCAATCCTTCCTTGGCATCGATCTCCTTCAGCATTCTGTCGATAGTGCGGGAGACGTTGTTGTCCAGAACGAATCCCTCATTTCCGAACAGCTTCTCAAAGATCGGTTTCGTAACGATCTGTTGCGCCAGCATTGAGATGGCATCCTCCTCGGACACGTTCTCGTTGACGCACATCATCAACGCCGAGTGGTACTGCTTGAACCTCTCGTCGAAGATGTCGTCGTCGTAGAAGTCGCCGGTACAGATGCTCTTGAGTCTATCCATGAGCTTCGGCATGACGTTCGCGACGTCCTTCGCCCAGTTCTCGATGTACTCGCGGTCACCGACCTTCAGGACCAACCTAGCGAACAGGTTCCCTCCAAAGTCGTCAAGACAGTACTGGCCTTCACCGAACGGGTCTGGCAGATCACCACCGTCCCCATCAGTAGGCTTCGTTCTGAGTACGGGGATCGGTCTCGCGAGGTGCACATGCCCCCCTGCGTTGCTCTTCCTGAGAAGAAGGGTGTTGATCTCGGCATCCAATCTCTCGTCGTGCGAGCGCAGCGCGCGGAGGACCTGCCATACCACCTTGTACCTCTCGTTGTCGTCGAGGGCCGCTTCTGCGCTCTCGTCCCCGGGGATCAGGATGGGGATGACGATGTATCCGTACTTCTTCCCGGGAGCGCGCCTCATAACGCGTCCGACGGATTGAACGACGTCGACCAGGGATCCTTTGGAATCCATGAACATGACCGCGTCCAGGGCGGGAACATCCACTCCTTCGCACAGGCATCTGACGTTGGACAGCGCATGGCAGTCCTCCTCGTCGCCCTTCTTCAGCCATGTCATGAGCTCGTCGCGCTCCATGGCGTTCATGGAGCCGTCGATGTGCTGCACCTCGACCTTCACAGGAGAATCCGGCAGGGAAGCGAGTTCGTTGAACCTCTGGGCGATGTCTTTGGAGCGTTTGATCGTCCTAGAGAACAGCACGGCGGACTTCATGTTCCCCGGATCGGTGTTCTTCAGCGTCTTGTCGTAGGCCATGTTCTTGGCCAGGGCGTTGAGGCATCCCCAGATCAGGGTGTCCATGTCGGCGTCGATCTCCTTCTCTCCCTTGGACCATCTGCGTGACACGCTGACCGGGACGTCCGTTCCGCGCATGGAGAGGATCATCACCTTGTAATCCGTCAGGAGTCCCTTCTCGACGGCCTGTCCGAACGAGATGTGATAGAACTCCCGTCCGTACATGGACTCGTCGTCCATCGAACACAATACGGCAGAGACATCCTTGGCCTTCTCCTTACCCTTGACACCGTAGATCCTCGGAGTGGCCGTCATGTACAGGCGCTTCGCTCCGCGGATGTTCTCGTTCCTGTGGACCTTCACGAAAGCGCTCTCGTCAGATTCTGCGAGCGTCACTCCGGTCGTGCGGTGTGCCTCATCGCACACTATGAGATCGAAATCCGGGAATCCGAGCTTCTGAGCTTCGATGACCGCGTCTATGGATTGGTATGTGGAGAAGACGACCGTCAGCTTCGAGGAATCGCGGTACCTCAGGATTTTGTACGGATCGGTTGTCGCCGGCATGGCGAGGTTGTCCACGCTCTCCCCCGTGTCGTCGTCCTTCTTCTTTTTGGAAACATATGTGTCGGAGCACACGCAGATCGGCTTGATCGCACGATCGGTGTTGGACGTCCACTCCCTGAGCGTCTGCCCCACCAACGAAATCGATGGAGCGAGGAACAGGACGCAACCGTTCCCCGGGACGAGGGATTCGGCAATGCGCAACGAAGTGAACGTCTTCCCGGTCCCGCAGGCCATTATCATCTTCCCGCGGTCGTTCGTCTCGTAATGGACTACGGCGGCGTTCAGCGCGTCGGTCTGATGGGGCATCAGCTCGTGCTTCTTCAGCCTGGCTCCAGTCCCCTCTGTTCCTTCGTCGAGGAGGTCCCAATCCACCTGTGCTTCGTTGAGGTCCTTCAGTCCGATCAGGGTAACGGGGATGATCTGTCCTTCCTGGGAGTCGATGGCATGGGTGCTCCAGTTGTTGGTCGTGGCGAAAATGACCCTGGACGAGAACACCGCCTCCGTCCCGTCCCTCTCGTGGAACCTCTTGCCGGATACGGATAGGAACGTGTCCACATCGGATTTGGTGACCTGGTGGCCTTCGGAGTAGCATTTGCATTGGATCGCCCAGTACTCCCCGTCGACTGTCTTCGCGACCATGTCGATGCCGGTGTCCTGCTTCCCGAAATCGGATTTGGCGAAAAAGTCCTTCCAGAGAACCGTCCATTCGATGATATCGGCGTATTGAGGGTCGGTGAGCAGGTACCTGCGCATCAGCTCCTCGAACCTGTCCCCGATCTCCCTCTTGTTATCTGAATCCTCGCGGTATCTCGCCAGTATCTGATCTAAACCCATGATCTTCCCGAAGGGCGCGTATGGGTTCGGAGGTCATAAAGGCCAGCATCGAGTGTTTCACAATGTGTTGATGATTCCATGATTGGACGCGGTACTCCGATGTTGAGAGTTCCGAAGGAGCCCATCAGAGCGCGATGTCGCCGTCCATTCCGATCGCGATTTCCCTCTGTTGTTCAGGAATATCATTATTCCTATCAGAATAAATTATCCATTTCCTATGGGAATAATAGGTTTTATATATCCCACTGAAATACTAGGATTTAGACGAAAATCGGTGACAACCATGAGCAACATCAACATACCGAAAGGACCGAACAATGCGCAGAAACAGAGGTTCGAGACCCTCCAGCTCCATGTGGGGCAGGAGCAGCCCGACCCGGCGACCGACTCCAGGGCGGTCCCGATCTACCTGACCACCTCGTACGTCTTCAAGAACTCCCAGCACGCCGCCGACCGCTTCGGCCTGAGGGACGCCGGGAACATCTACGGCCGTCTGACCAACACCACCCAGGACGTATTCGAGAAGCGCATCGCCGCCCTCGAGGGGGGCACCGCCGCGCTGGCCGTCGCCTCCGGAGCCGCAGCAATCACCTACTCCATCCTGAACATCGTCAAGGCCGGGGACAACATCGTCTCCTCCAAGACGATCTACGGGGGAACATACAACCTGTTCGAGCACACCCTCGCCTCGTACGGCATCACGACGAAGTTCGTGGATCCGGAGGATCCGGAGAACTTCGCCAAGGCCATCGACGGGAACACCAAGGCCGTGTTCGTGGAGACCCTCGGCAACCCCAACAGCAACATCGTGGACTTCGAGAGGATCTCCGCCATCGCCCACTCCAACGGCGTGCCCCTGATCGTGGACAACACCTTCGCCACCCCGTACCTCTTCAGGCCCCTGGAGCACGGCGCGGACGTCGTGGTGGAATCGGCCACCAAGTTCATCGGAGGCCACGGGACCGTCCTCGGAGGCGTCATCGTCGAGGGGGACGGGTTCGACTGGGGCAACGGGAAGTTCCCCGGACTGTCCGAACCGGATCCCAGCTACCACGGGATCAGCTTCTGGAAGGCGCTCGGGAACACGGCGTTCGTCACCAGGATAAGGGCCATCCTGCTCAGGGACACCGGCGCGGCCATCTCGCCGGTGACGGCGTTCGTGCTCCTCCAGGGACTGGAGACGCTGTCCCTGCGCGTGGACAGGCACGTGGAGAACACCCTGAAGGTCATCGACTACCTGAGGAAGAACCCCAAGGTCAAGAGCGTCAGCCACCCGTCCCTGCCGGACCACCCCAGCCACGCGCTGTACCAGAGGTACTTCCCGGACGGGGCCGGATCGATCTTCACCATCGAGGTGAAGGGAGGCGAGGAGGAGGCCAAGAGGTTCATCGACAGCCTGAAGCTGTTCTCCCTGCTGGCCAACGTGGCGGACGTGAAGTCGCTGGTCATCCACCCGGCGAGCACCACCCACTCCCAGCTCTCCGCCGAGGAGCTCGAGGACCAGGGCATCACCCCGTCCACAGTCAGGCTCTCCATCGGGACCGAGCACATCGACGACATCATCGCCGACCTGGACCAGGCCCTCGCCAAGATCTGAGGAACCGCGGGGCGGGGGATCCGCCCCCATGCTCAATCATTCGACCTCCGGGCGCCCCGGCCGCGAAAGCGGCGGGGCGTCTTTTCGAATCTGTTTGCATAATTTTTCTTGATGAATGAAGCAAATATTCGATTTCATTCATATATCGAATTCCAATAGCGGGTTTGTTTGCATATTTTTATTATAGAAATGATGCATACAACTCGTGTGCACACCTTCGACTACTCGTTCCTCCGGGACATGGCCCTGACGCCCGAATTCGCCGACCGCCTCGTCCGCATAGAAGGATACAGGAACAGGACGGCCTCGTTCCTAGAGGAGAATCCCGATACTGCGAGGGACATGGCCGGCCTGGCCATCGCGATGTCCTCTGTTGATTCCAACGGGATCGAGGGCATATCCACGGAGGCCTCCCGCGTGTTCGGGCTGCTGTCGGGACTGGTCCGTCCCCGCGACCGCAGCGAGTACGAGATCCTCGGATACAGGGACGCGCTCGCCAGGATCCACGACGGCCACGGTTCGATGGAGGTCGACGAGGAGACCGTCCTGAGCCTGTTCGGCACCCTCGTGTCCTACACCGGCGCGGATTCCGGGTACAGGAAGCGGAACAACGAGATCGTGAGGAGGGACGCCTCCGGCGCGGTGTCGAGGCGCTTCAAGACGGTCCCCCATGACAAGGTGGCGGACTGCATGTTCCAGCTCATGGGGGCGTACAACGAGGCCAGGGACGACATGGGCATCTCCGGGATCATGCTGATCCCGTGCTTCGTGATGGACTTCCTGAAGATCCATCCGTTCCAGGACGGGAACGGCAGGATGTCCCGTCTGCTGACCGTGCTGATGCTCCACCACGAGGGGTTCGATATCTGCTCCTGCGTCTCCATCGAGTCGATCATCAACGAGTCCAAGGGCGACTACTACGACGCCCTGGAGCAGTCGGGGGAGGGATGGTTCGACGACCTGTCCGACTACCGGCCATTCATCGACTACACGGTCGGAATCCTGTTCCTGGCGTACAGGGAGATGGATCGGCGGATGGCGGTCTGCGCGGGCAGGGACAGCAAGGAGAACAGGGTCGAACGCGTCCTCGGGAACGTGTCCATCCCGATATCCAAGAGGGAGCTGTGCGCCCTGATGCCGGACATCTCGGAGACGTACGTCGAGCTGGTGGTCGGCAGGATGGTCAAGGAGGGGAGGATCGAGAGGATCGGTCCGAAGAACTCCTCCAGGTACCTGCCGAAGAGGTGAATCCCGCCGTTCGCCTCCCCTTGTCTGCACTGAACGCACAATTCGTGAGAGCCAGTATGCGGACAATGTTTCGATGAGGCCACTTTTTAATAGACATGATGCCGTTGATTAGGTTTATATCCAATAAGAGGTGGAAAACTGGCGAGAAACGGCAGATGCAGACTGCTGGCAATCCTCGGATGCCTGATGATGACGGTCTCAGCTCTGCCAGTCGCTACAATGATGGACGGCACCGATGCGGACCCGTCGGCGGATTCCAACGATTACTGGTTCAGCGGTGCGCTGATGGAATCCCTGTCCGACTCTGTGGGGATAAGCGATAAAAATTACAAGATCAGCTGGTGGCTCAAAGACACGATGGGCTATGCCGTATCCGGCGACTATGCCTACGTGGTGACGAAGGACAGCAAGCTCTGCAAAGTCAGCCTTGAGGACGGCAAAACAGTTAAGAGCGTGGACACCGCCGCGACGAGCTACGACTGGCCGGCCGTGTACGGCGATCTGGTGTTGGATCCGATGTCGGGGACAGTCTACGACCGGGACCTCGTCCAGCAGTACCGGATCGACGCGACCGGCTGCCAGGCGTACTACGACGACGGCTTCTGGTACGTGGTACAGAACAACGGGGAGTGCAAGTGCTTCTCCGCGACCGACGCGGATCCATCCTCGGGAATGAACGTCCAATCGGCTGAATGGACCAGCGAGTTCACGTTCTATATCAGTGGATACACTCTTCCCGCGCCCCTCGCCTTCGGAGACAGGGCCCTCTACTATCCGGGGATCGGCGCTACCGATCAGACCGAGCGCATACTGTACTGCGTCGACAAGTCCACCGGGAACCAGCTGGACGCCTTCGAGATGACAGGGATTCAGAACACGTACTGGAACGGCGGGCTCATCTCCTGCTCCGGCGGCAACGTCTACGTTTCCGCCCATTGGGACAACATGTCCGGCTCCATAGGAGACGGAACCAAGCCTGTCTTCGTGAAGGTGCCCCTCACGAGCGACGGAGAGTTCGATACCGGCTCGGTGCAGTACATATGCAACGGAGTCGACGACTCGTACTCCTCGAAGATGGTGCAGGTCGGAGACCTCGGATTCGCCTGTACAGGAAGGAGCTTCATGGTATTCGACCTGATGGACAACTCGAAGATCATCGCCCGGACCGAGATGGACGACAGGCTGAGCAAGACCGAAAGCAACATCGCTATCGCCACCGGCTCGGACGACCTTATCTACGGGTACGTGTCCCCCGCCGGAGCGCCCGCTTCCTTCACCCAGAATGTCGACGGCCTCATCTGCTTCGAGTACAGGATCTCCACGAAAGAGATCAGGTCCTTCGACCTGTCCGTCGGAGTCGGTGGGGCCACCGCTACCCAAGGCGTCAAGATCGGCCCCAACGGAGAAGTCCTTTTCGCGAAGACCGACTCCACCCTCTACTGCATAACCCAGGACGTGAAGACCTACACGGTCAGGTTCGACAGCAACGGCGGAACCGGGACCATGGCCAGAGACACCGGCATCTCGGGGACGTATGAGCTTCCCGAATGCACGTTCACCGCCCCCGAAGGGATGATTTTCGATGGCTGGTCTCTGTCCCCGTCCGGCCCTGCGATATCGGGCCCGACCATCGACGTGACCTCGAACATCACTCTGTATGCACTGTGGAAGGACGCGCCCGTCGAGACCTACACGGTCAGGTTCGATCCCAACGGCGGAACCGGGACCATGAAGGACGCCGCGGAGATATCCGGCGAGTACACGCTGCCGTTATGCACGTTCACCGCCCCCGAAGGCAAGAAGTTCCAGGGCTGGGCATACTCTCCCGAGGGCCCCCGGATATCCGGCTTCGCCATAGAGGTCACGTCGGATATCACCCTCTATGCCCTGTGGGAGGACATCCCTGCGTCCGCATACACGGTGGAGTTCGACGCCAACGGAGGCTCCGGAATCATGGCCGATGCCACAGGAATTGCCGGAATGTACGCCCTGCCCGACTGCTTGTTCACTCCGCCCGAGGGGATGATCTTCGATGGCTGGTCTCTGTCCCCGACCGGTTCCGCGATAACGCACCCGTACATCGACGTGACCGAAGACACCACCCTCTATGCCATTTGGAAGGAAGCCACGACGTTCACTGTCACATTCGATGCCAACGGAGGCTCCGGAAGGATGGGACAGGTGAAGGTGGTTCAGGGAGAGTACACTCTCCCGAGCTGCCGGTTCTCGGCTCCCGATGGCATGGAGTTCGACGTCTGGTCCTTCACCGCCGGCCGGCCGGGCATTTCCGGAACAGCGATCCATGTGGAGTCGGACGTGACCCTGTACGCCCTTTGGAGGTCCGAGACCGGCCGGACCCACACCGTCACATACGACCTCAGCGGGGGATCCGGGGAAGCCCCGACGCAGGAGCCTGTTCAAGAGGGGACCGAGTTCGAGGTCAAGGGCTACGACGGGACCCGGAAGGGATACGCCTTCGGAGGATGGTCCTACGGCGGTTCCACGTACAATGCCGGGGACACGATCGAGATGGGAACAACGGACATCGTTCTTCATGCCATCTGGACCAAGACCCCGACCTTCGTGCCGATACCCGACGACGGGGACATCGAACCCGCGATACCCGTGTTCCCCGACCGGGTTACGGACGACGGGGATGACGGTTCGGTCTCGGCGGCGATCATCGCCGCGGGATGCGTGATCGCCCTTCTGGCGATACTCGTCCTCATAAGCTACGACAGGGTCAGAAGATGAACCGATCGCCTACGCCGTCCCCTCCTTCGAGGGGACGGTATCAGACAGGGGCGGAAACCCCAACCTTTCCCTTCGGACCCTGATATCGGAGTCCGAAGGTTTCTCGGATTTCTGCCCGGCCTCACGGAGCTTCGCCCTGCCCGTCGCCGAATATTTGGTGACGGCGGAGGTCGTGACCTCGCGTCCGGCCATCCTGCTCGTGATCTCCGCAGCCGCGGTCGCGGAGACCGTCTTTCACGAACTGTGCGTTTAGTGCGGTCTCAGAAGGTTTGAAATACCATCCCGAAATATATCCTACTAATCAAATAGGAATACAGGGGAATCACATGACCAACGGCACGATCTATCTGGACAACGCGGCGACCACCAGGGTCCGCAAGGAGGTCCTGGACGCGATGCTCCCCTACTTCATGGAGGACTACGGCAACCCCGACAGCATCCACGCCATGGGGAAGCCCGGCAGGGAGGCCGTCAAGACCGCCAGGGCGGCCGTCGCGCACGTCATCAACGCCGACCCCGACGAGATCTACTTCACGTCCGGGGGCTCCGAGTCCGACAACTGGGCCATCAAGTCCGCCGTGTTCGGGCCCCACGCCAAGGGGAAGCACGTGATCGTCTCGTCCATCGAGCACCACGCGATCATCAACACCTGCGAGTACCTCGAGAAGATGGGTATCGACGTCACGTACCTGCCGGTCGACGAGTACGGCCTGGTGGACCCCGCCGCCGTAGAGGAAGCCATCCGTCCCGACACCGCGATCATCTCCGTGATGACCGCGAACAACGAGATCGGGACCGTCGAGCCCATCCGCGAGATCGGAGCGGTGGCGAGAAAGCACAACGTCCTCTTCCACACCGACGCCGTCCAGGCATACGGGCAGATAGACATAGACGTCAGGAGGGACAACATCGACCTTCTCAGCGCCAGCGGGCACAAGCTCGGCGGACCGAAGGGCGTCGGGTTCCTGTACATCAGGAAGGGCGTCAGGCTCGACCCGCTGATCCACGGCGGGGAGCAGGAGCGGGGAATCCGCGGAGGCACCACCAACGTCCCCGGCGTCGTCGGATTCGGCAAGGCCGCCGAGCTCGCCGAGGCGGACATGAAGGAGCGCGCCGACAGGGAGATCGCCATGAGGGACCACCTCATAGACCGCGTCCTGAAGGAGATCCCGTACTCCCGCCTCAACGGCCATCCCACCGAGAGATTGCCGGGCAACGCCAACTTCAGCTTCGATTTCATCGAGGGCGAGGGGATGCTGATGTCGATGAACATGAACGGCATCTGCGTCTCCACCGGATCCGCATGCGCGTCCGGGTCCCTGAACCCGTCCCACGTGCTCCTGGCGATCGGATTGGAGCACCAGACCGCCCACGGGTCCCTCAGGTTCTCCATCCCGGCGGACCTGACCATGGCGGACATCGACCGCGCCGTCGACGTGCTGAAGGCATCGGTGGAGAGGCTCAGGAGCCTCTCGCCCCTGTACGACGACTTCATCAGGTCGCAGAAGAAGGAGGAATGAGGATGTACGACGGAGTCTACAGCGACAAGGTCATCGACCACTTCACCAACCCCCGCAACGTGGGGGAGATCGAGAACCCCTCGGGGGTCGGGACCGTCGGGAACGCGAAGTGCGGGGACATCATGAGGATCTTCCTGGACATCGACGAGGACGGCATCATACGCGATTGCAAGTTCAAGACCTTCGGGTGCGGGGCCGCCGTGGCGACCAGCAGCATGGCCACGGAGATGGTGAAGGGCAAGAGCGTCGAAGAGGCGCTCCAGCTGACGAACAAGGCGGTCATGGAGGCGCTGGACGGCCTCCCGCAGGTCAAGATCCACTGCTCCCTCCTGGCGGAGGAGGCCGTGCACGCGGCACTGTGGGATTACGCTCAGAAGAACGGATTGGAGATTGAGGGGCTCAAGAAGCCGAAGAAAGACATCTATGATGAGGAGTGAGAGAAATGGCAATAAGAACGAACGTGACTGAACTGGTGGGGCACACGCCCCTCCTGGAGCTGACCAGACTGGAGAAGGAGAACGGCCTGAAGGCGAGGGTCGTCGTGAAGCTGGAGCTGTTCAACCCGGCCGGCAGCGTCAAGGACAGGATCGCCAAGGGGATGATCGAGGCCGCCGAGAAGGAGGGCCTCCTGAAGGAGGGTTCTGTGATCATCGAGCCCACCTCCGGGAACACCGGGATCGGGCTGGCGTCCATCGCGGCCGCCAAGGGCTACAGGATCATCCTGACCATGCCGGAGACCATGAGCGTCGAGCGCAGGAACATCCTGAAGGCGTACGGCGCGGAGCTGGTGCTGACCGACGGATCCAAGGGGATGAAGGGGGCAATCGAGAAGGCCAAGGAGCTGGCGGACGCCACTCCGGGGAGCTTCACGCCCGGGCAGTTCATCAACAAGGTCAACCCCCTGGTCCACAGGAGCACCACCGGGCCGGAGATCTGGGAGGACTCCGACGGGAACGTCGACATCTTCGTGGCCGGCGTCGGGACCGGCGGGACCCTGACCGGAGTGGGGCAGTTCCTGAAGTCCATGAACCCGAACGTGAAGGTGGTCGCGGTGGAGCCGGACGGCTCCCCCGTGCTGTCCGAGGGGCACCCCGGACCCCACAAGATCCAGGGCATCGGGGCCGGATTCGTCCCGGACGTGCTGGACACCGGGATCTACGACGAGATCGTCAGGGTGAAGGACGAGGACGCCTTCGAGACCGGGCGCCAGGTCGCCAGGAAGGAAGGGGTACTGGTTGGGATATCTTCCGGAGCCGCCGTCTGGGCCGCCATCCAGCTGGCCAAGAGGCCCGAGAACGCCGGCAAGACCATCGTCGCCCTGCTGGCGGACACTGGCGAGAGGTACCTGTCCTCCCCGATGTTCAACACCCAGTGAAACGCGAAAGGGGGCGGTCCTATTCGGGGCCGTCCCCGATACTTTTCGGCAATTCCTTTATACCCCCTGATAGATTGCATTTCGACGCGTATGACTGATAAGCTCACCCGCATCTCAATCAAGGGATTCAAGTCAATTCGTGATTGTTCCGTCGAATTGGGGGACATGAACGTATTGATCGGTCCGAACGGAGCGGGAAAATCGAACTTCCTCTCAGTATTCTCCCTAATTCAGAAGATATTGTCAAAGGAACTGCAGTTGACTTTATCAAGATGCGGCGTCCCCTCATTATTGTACAACGGGCCGAAGGAGACCGATCACGTGTCGATTACCGCCGAATTCGGTGACAAATCCTATGGTTTCTCCTTGGAACTCACTGATGATGAACGCATGGTATTCACAGAGGAGTATCTGCGGAAAGGAACATGTGTTCACAACCTGGGAGAGGGACATTTCGAATCCAAGACTACCGCAGATATGGATGGTTCAATGCTGTGTGCGGATACTTGGCGCGTTTATCACTTCCACGATACATCCCGCAATGCCCCTGTCAAAAGATCATGCAGCGTCCATGATAATCTCCACCTTCGTCAGGATGCAGGAAACCTGGCGTCGTTCCTTTTGAGGCTCAGATCGGAGTATCCTTCAGATTATGCGCGCATATCCTCTACAGTTCGGATGGTCAATCCATTTTTCGAGGATTTCGTACTGGTTCCTAACGAGTCGACGGAAGAGGTTGTTCTCAGATGGAAAAAGGCAGGAACCGATGAGATAATGGGTCCAAACCAGTTTTCCGACGGGACTTTGAGATTCATATGTCTCGCAACCCTCCTCTTGCAGCCACCAGACATGCTTCCGAAGCTCATCATAATGGATGAGCCGGAATTGGGACTGTTTCCTCAAGCGATGGTATTCCTGACCGAAATGATCGAGATGGTCGGTCGGACCAACCAGGTAATCGTATCCACTCAATCTACCGATTTGGTCGATGATTTCTCTCCAGAAGATATCATAATCGTCGAAGATGAGGGAGATGGGACGGTTTTCGAGCGGCCGGATGTGGAATCTTTGAATGCATGGCTCGATGAAGACTATACGCTGGGGACCCTGTGGAAGAAGAATGTTCTGAGAGGTGCCTGATCGATGCTTCTCGTATACTGTGAAGGGTCTACGGAATGCGAGTTCGTCAAGAGAGTCCTGGCTCCGTATCTCAAGAAGCGGGGCATCGTGGCAAAGAGCACCATGTGTACGACCAGCAAAGACGGCGGCCAGGTTCACAAAGGCGGAGTGCGCAAGTACTCCAAGATAAAGGCCGAACTCAGGACGATCTGTCGTGATCCGCACATAACAGTCACTACTATGATCGACCTCTACGGATTGCCATCCGATACGCCAGGATACGGTCTGAATGCGGACGTGGCGTCTTTGGAGAACGCCATCTCGAATGACATATCGTGTGAGAATCTTGTCGTGAATCTGATGAAGCACGAGTTCGAAGCACTGCTTTTCTCAGACATGTCAGCTTTCAAAGATCTCTATCCGAAGGCATACAGAGGGCTTATGGCAGTTCGGGACAGATATGATACCCCAGAGGACATCAACACATCCCCCAATGCCGCGCCATCCAAACGTATAATCGCCGAGATTCCGAGATACACGAAGGTGTATGACGGCATGGTGCTGTCTGAGCGCATCGGTATCGAGGCGATGATGAGAGAATGTCCTCATTTCAGAAGTTGGATCGAGAAGATCGTCGATGCAGAACGCAAGGCCCAACATCTTTCCCGATCCTCAGATGGCTGGATGCGATCCGACCCAATCCATTAATGCCGGCGGTCCGTTCACGCATCCATGGCAGACATTTCGGAGGCTGTCCTCCCGGACACCCAGACGACCGAGGAGGGCCGTCAGTTCGAGAAGGAGTTCGACGCCGTCCTCGGAGGGGAGAAGAAGGACCACCCCTGCTACATAGGCGGTTTCAAGATCGGTTCCGGCAACCTGTTCTATCTCGAGAGCCCGGTGGACCCTACCATCCGCTACGGCTCGTTCCAGGAGCCCGAGAGGGGCACCATGAAGGCGGCCGTCGACGCGGCCGAGAAGGCCGCGAAGGAGTGGGCCGGGGTCCCCGCCGACAAGAGGATCTCCTACTTCGTCCCGTACCTCAACGGCCTCAAGGCCCGCAGGATGCACTACGCCGCCATGGTCTCCGTCGCATCCGGGATGACCCGCGAGGACGCCCTCAACGAAGTGGATTCGCTCATAGAATCCCTCGGATACGCGATGGAGCAGGCCCCGTCCCTGAAGAGGCCCGGCGCGGGCGTGTGGGCCGTGATCACGGAGCACAGCTCCCCCCTGGCATCCCCCGTGGCGTACGCCGTCGCGGCCATGCTCGCAGGGAATTCCGTCGTCATGAACCCGTCCAACAGGTGCCCCCTGCCCGTATTCGACTTCTACTCCACTGTCGACAGGTTCGGACTCCCCGGAGGGGTTCTGAACCTCGTCGTGGACAGGAACGAGGAGGAGTCCACCCAGGAGCTGGCCAACGACATGAGGCTCCGCGGAGTCGTCGCATCGGGATCCGGGGACAGGATGGAGGACATGATGTTCCTCCAGGTGGACGACGAGCTCAGGTTCGTCAACAACCTCAAGGGCATGAGCCCCGCCCTGGTCTACCGCCCCGGCGACATGAAGGCCACGGCGCGCAGCATCATCGAGTCCGCGTTCTCCTACAGCGGCCAGCGCATCCACTCGTGCTCCAAGGTCATCGTCACCATGGACGAGCAGCAGAGGCTGGTGGACGCCCTGGTGGAGATCATGAAGGACCTGACCGTCGGCGAACCCGTGTACGACAGAACGTTCACCGGGCCCGTCATATCGGCGGACGCGGCGAAGAGATTCAGGGACCTGGTGCTGGAGAACGCCCCCTTCGTCATAGCCAAGGCGCCCAGGTGCCTGGACACGGACCGGGAGAACTACGTCTCGCCGGTGATCGTGTCCGGACTGGACGAGGAGAACGAGCTCGGGTACATGGATTCCGGATTGCCTATTCTGGACGTGAAGGTCGTCCCGACGCTGGACGAGATGTTCGAGGAGCTCTCGAACACCGAGTGCGGCATGTCCGCCGGGATCTTCTCCAAGGATGCGAAGGTCATCTCCAGGTTCAGGGAGGAGGCCGATGTCCCCGTGACGTACGTGAACGAGAGCAGCAGGAAGCTGAACCCGGTCATCGGACTGGACCTCAAGATCTTCTGACATCCCCCAGGACCCGGACGTTCCTCGCGTGCCCCTTCAGGGACTTCGAGAGGGCGTTCAGGTCCTTCTTCTTGAAGCACCTGTCCGGATTGGACGGAATCAGCAGAATGAATCCGACATGTCCGGCGGACATGTCGGCGATTTTCACGACATCGTCGGAGGTCATCCTAGTGCGGTCGAGGACCGGGCAGGCGCAGAAGCCGATGTCCTGGCGCCTCGCGACCTCCATGCTCCTCAGCTGAGTCTCGTCCGGCACGCCCTCGAAGCGGAACGCCAGACAGTCCACGTACCTGGCACCGACGAGATCGTCGAGGGCGTCCGGATCGGATCCCGACGTGACAATGATGAGACGGACGGTCGGGGGCCTGAGCTCCTTCATGATGCGGTGCGCGCCGGGGACGGATTCGATGTCCCCTCCTTCGGGTATGAGCACTACCCCGTCGATCGAGTCCCTGTCGCCGCGGATGGTGTTGGCCACCTCGGCGAGGTTCTCGCCCGGACCGTCGCCTTCGGCGAGACGGACCACCGAGAGGTATTTGCCGGGCCACAAGACCGTGTCGATGCGCGAGAACTTAGTTATGTGCACTGATGGGTCGGAATCGCGCGGGGTTCATATCCTTGACGATTCGACCGCTTCAGGAGTATATGGAACGGGCGCAGTCCATGAGCATCCCGAGCGCATGGCATATCTGGAGATCCAGACCGTCGAGCATCACCAGGGTGCCTCCCGAGAGGACGGATACGGATGCCACCGAGAGCGCGTACTCTCCGGACCATCCTATGCATGCGACGGGGGCCTCCGGGATCTCCCCGGATTCCATCATGCGGATTATGCGAACCGTCGATTCCAGGCACCCTTTCATGCTGACCGCGCACGGATCGATCACGATATCCTCGCATCCGAGCCCCATCGCCAGGGACATGATCCCGGAGAGGTCCTCCGGCCGGGGGCAGGAAAGCAGCACGGGACATCCGAGTGATGCCGCGATGTTGATGAGCTCCACGGGATTCCCGTTCGGGGACATCAGGAGCGGACGCTTATTCGGAAGAGCTTCGACAGCCGCCACCAGGTTATCCAGGATGTCGGATTCGAGGATGAGTCCGAACCCGGACGATGCGACCATTCTCGCCGTTGTGGCGAACATGTCGGAATCCATCGCGTCATCCCTCACGCGGACGAACCGCATATGCCCGGTCGATTCGTTGATCATCGCCAGGACATTCAGGCGCTCCTCCGTCTGGTCCGGAGGCATCGCATCAGACTGGGTGAGGGCGTACATGGGCTCATTCAATACGATTCCGTCAATCTCGGTCATGGTATCAGAGATCCGCCAGCTCCTCCCCGTACACGCGGGCCATATCGGCCGCGCCGGGTCCTCTCATGATGATCGCGTCCGCCCCGCACATCATTGCCGTCAAAGCCGATTCGGCCTCCATCACGGAGACCTCGCGGACATTGCGGGGGCACCGCTCCCAGACGGGCGTCGCATCGAAGAGTATCGGCGCATCGCAATGGTCGTCGCCGTCCAGGGCGTTCCTGCGGATGATCTTCACGGTCTCGAAAGGCATCGGATCGGGGAACGCGCCCGTCACCAGGTGCATCCTCTTCCCCCCGGCGATCCCGGGGCCCGCCGCGACATGGATCCCCATGGGCGCATCGGCACCCATCAGCACGAGCACCGAATCGTCCACCGCTTCGGACACTTCCCGGAGCAGCTCCTTGGATCCGTCCACCGCCACCGGCAGCCCCGTCCTGTCGCATATCTTCCGGACCAGCGACGATGCTCCGCCGGCATCCATCCCGGCGGTCCTCAGGCAAATCCCGTCGGCGCCGATCTCCTTCCACATGACCGCCCATTCCGCAGTGTCGGAGGCGCGCCCGGAGAACATCTCCGCAACCATGGGACTGCATCTCGAAACGGTACCCAGCACCTCCCCGAAGACCATCGGCCTCCTGCGCCTGGCGCCGTCCTGGTCCAGGAACGGCAGGGTGCATGCCCCTCCCGCGACGTAGTCCCCCTTCCCGAGGACCACCTCCCTGAGCTGTCTGCAGGGTCCGGTCATCTGAATTCCGTGAACTCCTTCACGGTGTAGATCCCGTTCAGGCCCTCCACGCTGTTGGGGAGCCTGTCACGGATCTCGTCGAAGGACAGGTCGCTCTTCCCGATGTCCATGACCAGTTCGAGGTACATGGTCTCGTAGCAGATCTTGACCTTGCTGAACACAGAGATGAGATTGACGTTCCATCCGGCGATGACGTTGAGCACCTGCTCTATCCCGCCGGGGCAGTCGGGCATCTCCATGCCGGCCTTCACCAGGCGGGTGCCCTTCTTGAAGAACGTGATCGATAGAATCCAGGCGTCCGCGTCCATGGTTATCAGGACGTTCTGGCCGTCGATGTCCTTCAGGATGTCCCCGTACTGGTCGGCGACGTCGAACCCGCCGTCGGTGATCTGGCTCGGATACCCTCTGCGGATCTCCTCCTTCCCTCCGGCGGCGCGCGCCCCTTTGAACAGCCTCCCGATCTCGGCGGGCTTGATGTCGATCCTCCTGATCTTGGAGACGGATTCGTCCCCCTTCGCCTTCAGGTCCTCGAACTCCTCCCTGAGGATGTCCCCCTCGCCGGCGAAGTTCATGTCCGCCATGAGCTTCCACACGATCACCGTGTCGGATATCCCGTTCAGGGAGATCGAGTTCAGGATGTTGATCTCGCGGGACGCGAGGAACCCGGCGGCCTGGGCGCTGGATCCGGGGACGTCGTCCAGGTACATCGTGACGTGGGTCAGCGTCCTGTAGTTCTCCTGAGGGAACATGGACAGTATGATCTCGTAATCCTTGGGACCCTCCGCGGGGTGCTTGAACAGGGTGCTGTACACCACCCCGCCGTCGACGAGCCCCATGGTGTCCGACATCCAGTCGTCCACCTTGATGGACGAGCCTTTGACCTTGGCGAACTCCCAGATCTTCATCGGACGGCATCATGACTGGGCGGATAGAAAATGGTTCGCTGTCGCTCCTCTTCCCTCGAATGCGGTTCGTAGAGGTTCTTCGGGGATGTGAGGGGCTGGGTCCACACCGGGTCCTTCTCCAGCCTCTCGATATCCAGGATGATGTTCCTCAGGCTCCCTCCGTAGGACGGGTCGGAGGCGATCCTGCGGATCGTCTTCGAATCCTTCCCGGAACGGGATTCCAGGCCGGACATCCTCAGCGCCCCGTCCATGAGGTCCGCCGCCCTGTTCAGGAGCATCTGCGCGTCCCTGAGCATGGCGGTCCTGGCGGTGGCGTCCACCGGCCTCCTGCGGGTGACGCAGTACCTGGCGGGCTTCGCCTCGGTCCCCTTGGCGTTGTATCCGCAGCGCCTGCAGCCCCGGCTCATCTCCACCGTCCCGCCGTCGAGGGTGCGGTTACGGACGGGGACGAGCCCGTCCCCGCACACGGGGCAGGACTCCCCGACTCTGCGGGAGATGCTGGCGTAGCTTATCTCCAGCGTGATGATCCCCCTCTCGATGCCGATGCGCCTGATGCGCTCGGCCCCGATCCTGTACAGCGGGTCGGTGTACGCCAGCTCGGCGGCGACCGCTTCGCAGAGCTCCCTCTGGGAGCGCATGCGGGGCGTGCGGATCAGACAGTCGTCGATGGCCCTGGCCACGACGTCGTCGGGAGGAATCCGGTAGGCCATGGTGAGCGCATGGCGTCATCGGGTTTAATTGTCGCCACGGATGGTTCGCGGGTTTGCGGTGTTCATATACCTGTGAACCATCGGGAAGCCAGTGCGAGGGTAGCCGAGTCGGCCAAAGGCGCGGGACTTAAGATCCCGTCCATAGCGGTTCAGGGGTTCGAATCCCCTTCCTCGCACCATCTGTTCTTTCGGTACGTTTCACGAGTGTCGAGATAAATCCGACTGCTGGCTAAATCTTATGTCGGGGTAAATGTCGGGGTAAATGTCGGGGTAAAATAGACATCAATCGCTGAAATATCATCAAATTTGAAGACCTATCTTATCCCCTCGTCATAGCCATTCCAAATCCGAGAACCCATCCGTGGCACCCAATACTGCAAAATACCCGTACCGCAGTCCAACAGGCATGTCAGCCAAATCTGATGAGTTCAAGGTCCAGCTTCTCGAGACCTTCGCCTCCCTGATCACGGCCGCCTTCGGGCTGGTCGCCGCTCTGGCATGGAACGAGGCCATCAAACAGGCCGTCGCCGAGGTCTTCGACTCCGGCAACGAACTGGCCGGACTCTGCGTCTACGCGATCATAGTGACCATCCTCGCGGTGGTCATGACTCTGCTCATCGCGAGAGCCTTGAACAACGCCAAGAAGGCACTCCACCTCGCGGACGAGGAGGAGTGAATCCTTCCGACCCTCTCCGGAGGGTCAGTTAAACCCCTTCACCTTCTTCATCTGCTTCTTGCGGTTGTTCACGTAGTTGATCAGGCTCATCCCGGTGAGCTCGTCGGACTGCGGCCCCTTCCTGACGAAGAACGTCTCGATCTTCCCGTCCTTCAGGAACACCGGCTTCTCGCACGGGTCGCACTTGACGCGGATGACCGTCTTGTCGTCGAAATCCACCATGAAGAACGAGATGCACGGGAGGAACGCCGGACCGATCTGCGACGAGATCAGGTTGCTCAGGTGGAGCCCCATCTTGTCCTTGTTGTCGAAAGACGCCACATCGGATCCGATGATGCTCCCGTCGTCCGCCACCCCGACCAACAGGTTGCCGCCCTCGGAGTTCAGGAACGCGACTATCGTCTTGAGGACCGCCTTCTCCATCCTCTTGTCGGTCTCCCCGGTCTGCAGGTTCGTCCTGAGGGTGGACTTGAACTCCAGCCACTCCGACTCCCCCTCCTCGATCAGCCTGAGGATGTCCTTGCGCTCCATGTCCTCCATGCCGATGACCTGGGCGTTCTCCTCCAGGAAGGCGTTGAGGATCCCTCCGAACAGGTTGTTCCTCCTCTGCATGTCGTAGACCATGGCGACGATGAACGCCCCGACCAGGATGGCGATCGTCTCGTTCATGAACTCGTCCACGGTGAACCCCAGGTCCCTGTCCAGCAGGGTCTGGGCGATGTACTGCACCATCCTGATCATCATGTACGACGCGACGGCGATGCACACGGAGACGAACGCCACCACGCGGCGGTTCTCGTCCCTGATCCCGGGCATGGACCTCAGGAGGATGTACACCAGCACAAGCCCGAGCAATCCCAGGTTGACCCCGGTGAGCACCTCCGCCACGATCTCGATGGCGCGGTTGTCCCCCTCGATGGTGCGGCCGACTATGGCGATGAAGAACGCGGCCACCACCAGGATGACCATCTCGGGAGGGACGTGGATGCTCTTGCGGTCCGTGAAGATCGCCAGTCCCAGGACGGCGATCATGGGCAGGCCCACCAGGGCCTCCCCCATGTCGCCGAAGAACACCCCGACCACGGTCAGCACGGTGATCGCTACGAACGCTACGCAGTAGAAGATGTACGCGCCCCTCTTCAGCTTCATCGAGGGCATGGGGGGCAGCGTGCGCTGACCGTCGGATTCCATGCGACTCCATCCCCCATCGCCCGTATAACGCCGTCGGTCCGTCCCGGCCCCGGCACACGGTCGCTTCCGCGTACGTATTAAATATAGAAGGCCGATTCGAAGCCCACATAGGAGCAATATTCTTGCCGGGTCAGTCAACAACGTCTCATTCGAAACCCGCTTCGCAGCCCAGACAGGGCCAGTCGAAGCCGGCTCAGTCCAAGCCTGTCAAAAAGACGACGTCGCAGTCCAAGCCCGCCTCCCAGTCGAGGCAGGGCGGCACGCAGACGAAGGCGCCCGCGACCGCGGGGACCTCCTCCCAGCCCAGGAGGAACAAGGTCGTCGTCAACCAGCCCCAGACGGGGAACCAGTACGGCGACAAGAAGAAGAACAGGCAGCAGAGGACGAAGGAGTCCACGAAGAGACAGGCGATGCTAAACACGCACCGCATCAACCCCTTCAAGTACGACATGAACCAGATCCTCGAGGCCTCCTCCATGGATCCGGCGAAGGCCTCCTCGTTCCTGGCGAGCGTCATCGCGAAGGCGTCCCGCGTCTCCACCAGGGAGGCGAAGGATTTCGTCAAGACCTTCCTGGACGCCGGCGACCTGACCAAGGACGAGGCGGACAAGATCAACAAGCTCCTGGACAAATACAGCAGATACCGCTGAGGTGCACCCATGAGGAGCGCCGAGCTCGCGCAGGGAAGGGTCTTCGTCCTCCGTCTCGAGGACGGGGAGGTCGTCCACGAGGTTGTGGAGGATTTCTGCAGGGACAACGGCATCCTGCGCGCTTCAGTTTCTCTGACCGGCGCGGTCGACAAGGGGTCCGTCATGGTCAGCGGGCCGTCCGTCCCCATCGGGGAGAAGGTCGTTCCGCTCACGATCACCCTGGACGAGCCCTGCGAGCTCACGGGAACGGGGACGGTGTTCCCGGGCGTCGACGGTTCCCCGAAGGTCCATCTCCACGGCTCCGTGGGGAGGAAGGGGTTCTCGGCCACCGGCGACCTCCGTCCGAGGATGGTCGTCTGGCTGGTGATGGAGATGGTCATAACCGAATTGATCGGGGAGGGTCCTGTCAGAACCGTCTCCGACGGGCGCATCGACGCCGAACTCCTGGAGATCCGGCGATGGCGTCCGAGGAGATCCTCAGGAAGACGCTCCACAACGCGGACGGAAAACCGTTCGCCAAGTACAGGAACATCGAGGGATCGTTCGTCACGGAGGGGTTCGAGCTCTTCGTCGACGAGGTCCAGGGGGACCGCACCGGCCACACCCGCATGAGGGTCCGCGTCCCGATGAGGAGGGCGGGCTTCCCGGAGGACGCCCGTTCGACCCCCTCCAGGACCGTCGCCCTGGGCGACATAATCGCCAGGCGCTTCTGGGAATCCGCCAGGACCCACGCCCGTTCGCCGATACCGAAGACCGACGGAGGGGAGGTGTACATGCCCCGTCCGGGCCAGGAGATCCTGCCCCGCGGGAGCGTGGCCGTGACCGAGCATTACGTGGAGGCGCGCTTCACCGCCGACCTCCCGTCCAAGGCCAACAAGGTGGACGAGATGTCCGCCATCGACCTGATCTTCGGGAGGATCTCGCTCATCGTTTCGGAGTCCATGCTGTTCTCCGCTTACAAGCGGCAGAAGCTCTACAACCATCTCGAGACGGCGGAGAACGCCGATTGGATCAGGGCGCATCTGAAGGAGAAGGGATTGGCGGCCTTCGTGGCCGTCGGATCGGTCCTGCCCCGGAGGGAGGACGACCTGGCCCCCATGGTCGATGCGGTCCCGTTCGACTGCGACGATTCCCTGAAGGTGACGATGGATGTCCCCAACGGGGAGCCGATCGCGGGTCTGGGGGTGCCCGTCGGATCCACGGCCCTGACGGGCCCGCGCCGTTCCGGCAAATCGGTGTTCGCGGACGCCCTGTTCTCGGGGATATACGACCACATCCCGGGGGACGGGAGGGAGTACGTGGTCAGCGACCCTGACGCTGCGTACGTGATGTCAGAAGCGGGACGCTTCAAGGACGGGGTCCGCGTGCCGGGCCCCGAATCGGAGATGGCGGCGGTGTCCGAGGCGATAGAGATGGGCGCCGGACTGCTGATCCTCGACGAGGAGTATTCCAGCCCGTGCGTCATCCGCAGGCCGTACGGGTCGGACGACTGGGTCCCGCTTAGCGACATGGGCGGTCTGAAGGACCGCGGGGTGTCGCTGTTCATGGTCACCGGCGACGAATCCGCGGTCCGCAGGGCGGATACGGCGCTGAGGATGGAGGAATTCAGGATCGTCACCGAGGATGTCGGGCGCATACGCGCATCCGATGCCTCCCCCGATGTCGATGAACGCTACCCGATGGCGAAGGGCGTCTCCTTCGAGAAGAACCGCAAGGATGTGAGCACCGGCGCGCCGTCCGTGCGCACTGTCGAGATCGGCGAGTACAAGGTGAACGTCCCCGTGGCGGGTTTCTTCGATCCCGCCCAGACCCGCGAGGCGGCGGACGCCGTCGCCGTGGCCCGCGACATGATGGACGGCTCCCAATCGCTCAGATCGGTGTGCGAGAAGGCCATCGCCAAGGTGGAGGCGGACGACGCCTCCGAAGGCACCGGGATGGGTCACGCCCATGCGCGCGCCATCGACGTGGCGGCCGTTCTTAGCAGGCATCCTCAGATGCTGTTCATCAGGAAGTGACTGGTTCCAGGGACTCGGCGCCTTCTCCATACATTCTTTATGCAATCTTATTCAGATAAGTTATACGAGAATGAATAAGACTTAAGATACCTATTACGAATCATGGGTGGAAAACGTTATTAACTGCTTCAATCGTGGATGCTGAGTGGTAATCCCAATGGCGCTCGAATCGTTCTACGAGGACATGGTCATCGACACGCCCGAGAAAGCGACTGCCCTAGAGGATCTGTTCGCTCACCCGGAGAAGTATACATACTACAGCACCGGGAAGCTCAACTTCAGATGGACCACCAGGGAAGAGTTGGACAGACTCATGGCGCCATACATCAAAAAAGTAGATGACTCTGAAGATAACGATGAGGACTGCAGATGACGATTTGGGTCGAGCTTCTGCATCATTGGAAGAGCTTGATCGGAAGGAGACATACTCTGTTTGAGACTGGTTCTAACATTTGTAGTCTAAAATTTAACTTTGCATAAACGGAACCCGCTCCGATTAGCTTATATTATGATGAAGACAAACACCCTCCAGCCACGCATTTCGTGGCCATGGAGCAAGAAATGAAGAGAAGAAGGAAGACAAGGAAGCAAGATGCGGAAAGCGAATCAAGAGCCGCAAGCGTTATCAACGACTCCGCCTATGCGAACGTAAGAGGTCATCCAAATGGCAACCGAATCGTTCTACGAGGACATGGTCATCGACACGCCCGAGAAAGCGGCTGCCCTAGAGGATCTGTTCGCTCACCCGGAGAAGTATACGTACTACAGCACCGGCAAGATCAACTTCAAATGGGCCGACGAGGAATTCCTGCAGAGGCTCAAGGAGAAGTACTGTAAGCGGAGGGACGAGCTTGGAAACAATGACGATGCCAACGATGGTGTCGCTCACTGAGTTGATCCTCACCCTTGGTGAATCCAACGTCTGCGACCTGCTACAGACCTATGTGTCTGCGCACGAGAAGGAGAACCCCGATGTCTCCGCCTATCTCCGCGAGAACGCCATTCCGATGGAGAAGAGGGATCTATCCAGGACGTACCTCAGCGTCACGGAGGATCTGGAGATTCTGGGGTTCGTCACGCTCGGCATCAAGTGCATGACGATCCCGGAAGACAGTCTCCTGAGCAACAGCGTGCAGAGGCAGATGAACATCGAACACGAGACGCGCGTCGCTCAGGCGTTCCTGCTCGGACAGCTGTCACGCTCCGAGGCATCCGTCTCCGGCCAAGGCAGGGAGTTCATGGCGTTCGCCATGGAGATGCTCACCGAGGCGAAAAAGATCGTCGGATGCAGGATGGTCCGTCTGGACTGCAAGGATGACCTCATCGGATACTACGAGAGTCTGGGATTCCGCCTCGTAGGCAAGAACAAGAACAAGGGCCTAAACCAGATGATCAAGTTCATCAGGCGATCGGCGAAAACGGGGCTTCGACCCCTTTTCATCACCCGAGAGACGGGCGACCGTTTGGTCGCCCGGCTCTCCTGAAGATTCAGCGCCTATTGTTTCCGTAGGCGTCCTGCCAATTGTTGAACACCTTGTCGGCGTACTGCGACATGTGGACCTGGTCGACCTTGCTGTCGGGGACGACGAATCCTCTGATCGGATATTCCTTGTCGCAGTAGGGGCAGCGGACGTTGGGGCAGTTCTGGCTGGCCTGCGGGCAGGCCTTGCATGCGACCGCCCTCGACTGGAACAGGCTGAACTCCCTCCCGCAGTTGGGGCACAGATAGCGCCTGGCCGCGACCTTCAGATCCCTGTTGATCCCGGCGGCCCTCTCCTCGGGGGTCAACCACATAGGCGCCGAAGGGGAGATGGGCGTGTTGTAGGAGGGGCGGTCCTGTCCGTCCCAGTTGCTCACGTTCGGGCCCCCTTGGCGGCGGACACGACGGCCTTCAGGACGGAATCGTCCTGGCATTGCTCCAGGAGGGTGCCGGTGACGATGATGTCCGCCCCGGCCTCGCGGGCGGCCCTGGCGGCCTCGGGGGTGCGGATGCCTCCTCCGATGATCAGAGGGATGCCGATGGATTTCTTGATGGCGCTGATCATCTCGGGGGGAACGGGCACGTCGGCCCCGGATCCCGCCTCGAAGTAGACCATGTCCATCCCGAGCATCTCGGCCGCCATGGCGTAGGCGCATGCCCGGGGGATGTCGTCCCTCTTGATGAGGTCGGCCTGCCCGACCTGCCCGACCTTCATGCCGGGCTCGACGATGACGTATCCCATGGGGATGGCCTCGATGCCGAGCTTCCTGACGATCGGCGCGGCGTAGACCTGGGCTCCGATGACCATGTCCAGATTCTTGCTGTTCAGCATGCTCATGAAGAGCAGGGCGTCGACCTCTGGGGACAGCGCGGTGGCTCCGCCGGGGAATATGATGACCGGAAGCCCGGAGGCCTCTTTGATCGCTCTCGTGGTGGATGTCGTGTTCTCGCTGGTGACTCCGGTGGACCCTCCTATGAGGACTGCGTCCGTCCCTGCGGCGAGCATCCTCGCCGCTATCTTGCCGGCCTCCTCGGGGGTCTGCTTGTCAGGGTCGATGAGGGCCATGTGCAAGGTACCTCCCGCGGCCATCATGTCGCGGAGCTTCTGCATAACAGTCATGCGATCACGTCATATGCGCGACCGGGTACGATTGGATGTTCCCGCGCGCTTCTGGCACTTCCATGTAGGATGAATACAAATAGATGACGGGATGGGCGGATACACGTGCCCGCGCACGCGCCGAGACGCGCCTCGGCGTCTTGAAATACGCTCCGAACGATTCATCGGTCATGACATCGGAATGGTACGTGACCACGGATTCCAAGGAGACCGAGAAGACTTCCTCCGACCTGGCCCTCGGATGTCTCGAAGATGTGAGGTCCGGCGCGAGCGAGTTCGCGGTGATCGAACCGGAGCCGGAATCGGAGGTCAGCTTCTTCCAGACGTCCGTCTGGACCGACGGGATAATCCTCGGCAGGAGCTTCGTCGCCGAGGTCCGGACGCCGTCGGGTGACGGCTTCAGGCAGATGAGGCTGAGGACCAAGGACTTCGATGCGATCCTCGAAGGAGCGAAGTCGTACGTCGAAGGCGAGACCTCGTTCGACGGATGGACGGACGTCACCGATGAGTTCGTCGACCGATCGCTCCGGCTTCCTGAAAATGTGATAATGCCTCGACAGGGACCCGTGGACCTTCTGGACGTAGATGTTCTCCAGAGCCATCGTGCCGTACTCGATGGGATGGGGCAGCACTATCCCCGCGCGGGACCCCGGTCTGAGGGATTCCGCTATCGACACCCCGGCCCTGGCGTAGATGTGGTCTATGTCCTCGCCGCCGGTCTTCGTCGACCTCCCGTAGGGGGGATCGGTGCAAATCGCGTCCACATCCTGGAAGCGCACCCCTATGTCCCCGATGTCCAGGGTGTCGAAGTCGGCCAGTTCCAGGCCGTAGAACTGCATGTTCTCCCTGCATCCCGCGACCATCTCCGGATCGAAGTCCGAGGCCATGGCGCGCATGCCCATCTCGGCCGCCTCGATCGCTATCCCCCCGGTCCCGCAGAACGGGTCCAGGACGGTCCCTCCGCGCTTGACGCCGGTCAGGTTGATCAGCGCCCTGGCGTACTTTGGATGCAGTGATATCGGCGAGAAGAACGGACGCTCCCCGACCTTGCGCTTCTCCAGCAGGTCGGTCTCGGTGACCCTCTCCTCGATGTAGACGTGGACGGCGTCGCACATCTGCATGCGCACGACGAAGTCCGGCTCCTTGAGGTTCACGTCCCTCTTCTTGGACAGGACGCCCCCGATGCGCCTGACCATGCCCTGGGAGTCGGCATCCCTCATCATCCCCTCGAACCTCTTCCCGCGGACCGCGAACGTCCCCTCGGGGAGTTCGGCGTTCTCCAGATTAGACAGGTCGTCCGGGTCGTAGCGCCCCAGGTAGCGCCCGATGCTCCTGGTCATCGCGATGCGGTCGGCTATGCCGTCCAACGCGGACGGGTCGAACTCCGCGATCAGATATCCGGGCCCGCTACTCGTTATCCTGTACTCCCCGGCCTCGGCCTCCATGCACCTGGCGGCCTCCGCCGGCGGCATGTCCCTGGACTCGCCTGACAGTTCGAAGAAGAATTGGGGGCTCACGCCCCCGTTGATGGCTCCCATCTCTTAAACCACGCGGTCAGGCGTCCTTGATGCCGTCCTCGGTCACCATGAACACCGCCTCCCCCTCCGGCAGGTTGGGCGAGTCGATGAGCCTGGCGATCCTCTTGCCGGCCTTGCCCTTCCTCAGGTAGATGCGGAAGGTCGCGGTGTGTCCCACGATATGCCCTCCGATGGGCCTGGTCGGGTCCCCGAAGAACGCGTCCGGCTTGGCCGCGACCTGGTTGGTGACGGCGATGACGGCGTTGTTCACCGTGGCGAAGTTCAGCAGGTCGTGCATGTGGCGGTTCAGGATCTGCTGCCTCTCGGCCAGGGACCCGCGTCCGACGTACTCGGCGCGGAAGTGCGACGTGAGGGAGTCGACGATCATCAGCCTGCATTTCATCTCCTGGGCAAGCTCCATGGCCTTGTCCACCAGGAGCACCTGGTGCTGGGAGTTGAAGGCGCGGGCCACGTGGATCCTGCTGAGCGTCACGTCGGGATCGACACCGAGGTACGTGGCCATCTGCACGATCCTCTCGGGGCGGAATGTGTTCTCCGAGTCGATGATGATCACGTCGGAGTCCAATCCCCCGCGGTCCTCAGGGAGCGTGGCGTTGACCGCCAGCTGGAAGCAGACCTGCGTCTTGCAGCTCCCGAACTCGCCGAAGAACTCCACGATGGACTGGCTCTCCAGCCCTCCCGCCAGCAGGTCGTCGAACGCCTTGGATCCGGTGGTCAGCTTGGTGACCGCCTTCCTCCTCTCCATTATGTCGACACCGGTCTCGAACCCGCCGATGTCGGCGCAGAGCTTCGCTCCCTCGATGATGTCCGCCGCCTTCTTCTCCCCGATCTCGCAGGTCTCGGCGAGCTCCTTCGGCGATGCCACTGCGATGGCCATGATCTCCGTGTAGCCGGAGTCGCGCAGCTTCTCGGCGATCGCGGGGCCGACCCCGGGTATGTCTTCCAATGTCTTCGTGACCATGTTGATCCACTCTAATTCGAATCAAGGCCGATGGGGTATTTAAGCGGAATCGGGGGGTCGCCGAATGACCTACCTTCGTGTTGATTTCCGGGGGATCCGGCACTGACCGCCAGGCGGTCAGTGTTGATTCACCTAAATACATTGATATAGGACCGTAGGGCGCCGTCCGTCCCGGTCCGTCGGAGCTTCTGAAAAAGGGGAAGAAGGGGCCCGGAGGCCCCTGTTTCGTCACTGGTAGGAACCGCGCTTCATCCTCTCGAGAGCGAGCTTTATCCTCTCGACGGGCTCGGTCACGGTCATCCTGATGTACCCGTCTGCGGACTCGCCGAATCCCGATCCGGGGGTGACGATCACGCCCAGGTCGATCATCTTCTGGGTGAAATCGAACGAGGGCATCCCGCAGTCGAACCATACGTAGAACGTGCCCTTGGGCATGGCGACGTCGAACCCCAGGTCCCTGAGGCCGTCCACCAGGACCTTGCGCCTCTCGGCGTAGATCTCCATGTTCCTCTTCACGCATTCGGGCTCCTCCCCGTTCGGTCCGTAGAGGGACAGGGCCTTCTCCGCCGCCTTCTGGATGAAGATGGGCGCTCCGGAATCGATCTGGCCCTTGCACTTGGCCAGGCCGGCGATCAGATCGGGGTTCCCGACGGCGTATCCGAGCCTGAACCCGGTCATGCAGAACGTCTTGGAGAAGGATCCGAACTCTATCGCATCCGGTCCGATCTCCAGGATGGACGGGGCGCGGTAGCCGTCGTAGCACATCTCGGAGTAGGCGGCGTCGTAGCACAGGATGGTCCCGTTCCTCTGGCACCAGTCGTAGACCTTCTTCAGGTACGCCTTGTCGCAGGTGGCGCCGGTGGGGTTGTTCGGGTAGTTGACGTACAGCATCCTGGCGTTCTCGGGGCACTCGTCCACGTCGAGCAGCCAGCCCTTCTCCGGCCTCAGCGGGA
The DNA here is from genome assembly GCA_963650175.1 of Ruminococcus sp. CAG:579. Taxonomy (GTDB): domain Archaea; phylum Thermoplasmatota; class Thermoplasmata; order Methanomassiliicoccales; family Methanomethylophilaceae; genus Methanoprimaticola. Next base: position 29,372 of record CAVJLK010000012.1, read on the forward strand.
CCTTCACGCAGTTGGCCTCGTTGAACAGCGTGGCCGCTCCGGAGTACACCGGGTACCCGGGGGAGGGCGCGACGATGGTCTCGCCCGGGTTCACGAAGGCCTGGGCGATGTTGAAGATCCCCTCCTTCGAACCGATGGTGATGCACACCTGGGTGTCCGGGTCGATGTCGAGCCCGAACCTCCTCTTGTACCACTGCGCCACCGCAACGCGCAGCGACCTCTCGCCCTGGGAGGACGAGTACTTCTGGTTCTCGTTGACGTGCGCCTGCCTGCACATCTCGTCGACGATCTCCGTCGGCGCGGGCAGGTCGGGATCCCCGATCCCGAAATCGATCATGTCCCATCCCTCCGCCTTCTTCTGGGCGGAGAGCTTCTCCAGCCTCACGAAGAGGTAGGGCGGGATCTGCTTGAGCCTCTCGGCTTGTTCGTACTTCATGATATCATTCCGTTTCGCCCGTGAAGACCAGCTCGGCCGGCCCTTCCATGAGCACGTATTGCAGTTTCTCGTCGACGGTTATCTTGAGCCAACCGCCGGGCAGGCGGACGTCCACGGGCCTCCCGAAGGGGACCAGTCCGTTCAGCGCGGCCGCCGTGGTCGTGGCGCAGGCGCCCGTCCCGCAGGCCAGGGTCCACGCCGCCCCGCGCTCGTAGACGCGGATGTGTATCTTCCCGTCCTCCACCCTGCAGAACTCCACGTTGGTCTTGCGGGGGAAGAAGGGGTGCTTCTCGAGTATCGGTCCCAATCTGTCCACCGTGGCGTCGTCCAGGGGCGTGAACGTGATGAAATGGGGGTTGCCCATGGACACGGCGTTGCCTCTGAGCTCCACCCCGTCCGCCTCGAACGGCTCGTCTATGAAGCGTCCGTCGTGGTCGACCGGCACGGTCCTGCCGTCCAGGATGGGGGCGCCCATGTTGATCCTCACGGTTCCGACCTTCCCGTCGGGTCCCCTGAAGAGCTCCGCCCCCAGATCCCCCGCGAGGGTGTGGATCGTCATCGAATCCTTCCCGGGCGCGAGATTGTCCCCGATGTACTTGGCGACGCACCTGATGCCGTTGCCGCACATCTCCGCCTCGCTGCCGTCGGCGTTGATGATCCTCATGGTGTAGTCGGTGCCCTGTCCGGGCATGACGTAGAGGACGCCGTCGGCTCCGATGCCGAAATGCCTGTCGCAGGCGCGGACGCACCACTGCGGATCGATATCCAGGTCCCCGGAGGTCCCGTCCAGGAGGACGAAGTCGTTCCCGATGCCCTGATACTTCCAGAACCTCATCTCATGAGCCTCTCGGGTATGATCTGGTGCCTCCAGAGGTCCTCGTAGTCCTCGGCCTCGCGGATCAGATCCGCATGACCGTCGTTGACGAGCACCTCGGCGCACAGCGGGCGGGAGTTGTATCTGCTGGACATAGAGAACCCGTAGGCTCCTGCGTTGTACACAGCGACGATGTCCCCGACCTTCGGATCGGGGAGCACCCTGTCATGCGCTATGTAGTCGCCGGACTCGCAGATCGGACCGACGACGTCGTACTTGTCCGTGCAGGCCTTGCCGAACTTGTTCGCCACTGCGACGTGATGGTAGGAGTCGTACATGGCCGGACGGATGAGGGTGTTGAACCCCGCGTCCACCCCGACGTACTTCTTCACGCCTGTGTCCTTCACGTCGTTGACCCTGGTGAGCAGGACGGTGGAGTCGCAGATGATGTACCTTCCGGGCTCCAGGACGATGGTCTTGATGTCCGTCTCCTCCTGGATCATGTCGGTGAGGTTCATGGCCAGTTCGCCGACGTCCATCTCCTCCTCCTGGGGCTTGTACGGGACCCCGATCCCGCCACCCATGTCGATGAACTCCAGGTCGATCCCGAGCCCTTTGATCTCGTTCACGAGCTCGATCAGGACCTCCATCATCTCCATGAAGGGCTCGACGACCTGACCGCCGGAACCGATGTGGGCGTGGATGCCCTTGACGTTGAACCCCAGGTCCTTGGCCCTGGCGTACGTGGAGATCACCTGGTCCAGGGGGATGCCGAACTTGGCGCCCTTGTTCCCGGTGGTGACCTTGGCGCTGTGCCCCGACCCCACCCCGGGGGTGATCCTGAAGGAGACGTCCGCGCAGGGCGATATCCTGGCCAGCCTCTCCATCTCGCAGACGGAGTCGAGGTTGATCATGACGCCCGTGTCGGCGACGGCCTTCAACTCCGCGTCGGATACATTGACCCCGGTGTACATGATGCGGTCCGGGGTGTACCCGGCCTTCAGGCACGTGAGCACCTCGCCGATGGACACGGCGTCGATCCCGGCGCCCTCCTGCTCCAGCACCTTGAGGATCGCCATGTTCGTGTTGGCCTTGCAGGCGTAGTGGACCCTGGTGTCCATGAACCTGGAGAAGGCGTTGTACACGTTGCGGTAGTTCTCCCTCAGTCTCTGCTCGTCCGTCACGTAGACGGGCGTTCCGAACTCGTCGGCTATCTCCACGGCGGATTTCCCGCCGATCATCATGATTCCGTCCTGGGACGGGAAGTCGCGCATCATCGCTGACCACCTATGAACTTGTCGTGGAGCGTGCGCACCACTTCGATGACCCTGCTCATCGGCACCACGAAGTTCAGGGACACGTCGGAGGCGCCCTCGGAGATCATCTCCACGTTGGCGTTCGCCTCCTTCACCGCTCCGAAGATGTCGCCGGAGACCCCGCACTTGTCCAGCAGGTTGTCGCCCACGGCGCAGATGAGGGCCACGTCGTTCTTCACGTCGATCCTCTCGATGTCCCCTCCGCTGAGGCCGTTGAGCTGCCTCAGGGTCTGCTTGACGTCGTTGTTGTGGACGAGGAACGCCACGGTCGACAGGGACGTGGATATGGAGTAGATTATCACGTTGATGTCCGCGATCTTGTCGATGATGCGCGCAACCATCGCCGGACGGTACGCGATCTCCGCGGAGCTGATCGTGATGATGGACAGGTCCGTCTTCGCCGCGACCGAGCGGAGCATCTCGGAGGTGCTCTTCCTGAGGTGGTGGATCAGGGTCCCGGGCTCGTCCGGCTTGAAGGAGTTCTTCACCTTCAGCGGTATGTGCTTGAGCCTGACGGGCTCGATGGTCCTGGGGTGGAGAACCTTGGCTCCGAAGTACGCGAGCTCCGCGGCCTCGCCGAAGTTCATCTCTGGGATCTTCTTGGCGTCCGGGATGATCCTGGGGTCGGCGGACATGAATCCGTCCACGTCGGTCCAGATCTCCA
>CAVJLK010000013.1:0-32085 GCA_963650175.1 Ruminococcus sp. CAG:579
ATCCGCGCACCCCAGCGGTAGCTATCGACGGGTCGGCGAGGTGCGGAAGTCACGGAAGTGGCAGGTCATTTTCGATGACTACTACGATATACTGGGGAAGATGATGAAGGTGGAGTTCGAGCACGTCAAGGACAAGGTCGACACCGTCTGGGGTGAGCTGGAGGTGGATGCCTACACCGTCGCATCGTCCGGAACCACCGCCACAGACTACCTCTACGGGCACGTCGCGGTCAAGTCGGTGTCCAGCGGCGATTGGGGCGATCTCGTTACGGAGATCGTCTCCATAAAGCTGGATGGCAAGGAGGTCGCTCCGGAAGCCATCGAGTTCTTCTTCTGAACGGTCCCGCCCCGTTCGGACCGCCGTCGTCGGGCCTTCGGGTCCGCGACGGTCCAAACCCGTTACGCACTCCCACCTCCGCGGGGTGTGGCCCCCACTCACTCCGCGTTCCTGGAGTAGACCGCCTTCTTCATCGGACAGACGTTCTCGCTCCTCATCAGCATCTCCAGTAGCTCCACGCTCGTGGCGTCGACCACCGGCGCCCTGTCGACGGTGCTGAGCATGACGAACCCCGGGCTCCTGGATGAGAACTCCTCCAGCACGGCATCCGCCAGCGACCCCAGGCAATCCCTTACGGAGCGGTCCGACGGAGGGAACGTCCTCCTCATCAGCTCCCTGTAGTACGAATCCACTGCGGGCTCGATCTTCGAGGACACGACGCTCAATCCGAGGTCCGGCCTCCCGACGATCCACTCCGCGAACGCTCTGTTCCCGTCCTTGCGGGTCAAACGTCCCACCTCCGCCCAGAACACGTCTCCGTCCAGTCCCATCTTCTCCGCGGCATCCGCCGACAGCGACGGTCTGATCAGAGTGGACTCCCCTTCCTTCACCCACCATCTGATGCGGTCGTAGTGGCCGGGGAACCAGATCTGTCCCGCGCTCTGCATCTCTTCTGGACTCGGATCGAAGTGCATGCCGCCGCATCCCGCTCCGCGACGATAAAACGGACGCCTCCGCGCCCGTCCCGTTAATACCCCGACGGGGTATCGTAACACTTTTCCGGTCCCGGACGCACAACCGAATTATATGAGCGGGGACTATCGACGGGACGGTGCATCCAATTGGATTCCGTCGACATGTCGCCCATACTCCTGTCCCCCCGCGACCGTCTCGTGACGGTCTTCGGAGGCGGCAGGGTGGCCCTGCGCAAATGCCTGCATTTCAAAGGGTTCAGGATAAGGGTCGTCTCCGAGGACGTCCTCCCGGAGCTCGAAGAGCTCGCGGAGGACGTCGTCATCGGGACGATAGACGACGGGATCGTCGAATCCAACATCGCCGATGCCGACATCGTCGTGGCCGCCACATCCGACCACGCTCTGAACGACAGGATCCGCGACATCTCCATGTCTCATGGGAAGATGACCAACTCCGCCCACGGCGGAGGGGATGTGCTGATACCGTCAACGTTGCACAGGGACGGATGGACCGTCTGCGTCTCCTCCGAAGGGAGGGCGCCGGCCTTCCCGCCCTACGTCATCGGAAGGATAGACGAACTCCTGGACGGCTCCTACGACTCCATGCTCGCTCTGCTCTGCGACCTCAGGACGGAGATACGCGACCGCATCCCCACCCAGCCCGGAAGGGCGGAGTTCCTGGCCGGCGTCCTCGCCGACGGGGACGTGTGGGAGCTGCTGAAGGAAGGGAAAGTAGACGAGGCCAGGAGGATCTCCCTGGAGAGGGGCGGATTGCAATGATCGTGAGCATGCACGTCACCCATTCCTCCGCCGGAGGTACGTCCGCATTGAACGACGTGGTCCCCAGGCTCGAGGAGGAGACGTCCAAGCGCCTCCCGACCATGGAGCACGTCTCCGAGTACGTCGTGGTGAGGACATGCAACCGTCTGGAGGTCTACACCGCCACCGGCGACAACGCCGGAACCAGGGCGTTCTTCGATTCGATGATCAGGACGATAGTCCCCACCGGCAACATATCGTACATACTGGAGGACCGCGACAGCATCCGCCACCTGTTCAGGGTGGTCTGCGGCCTCGACTCGCTCATCGTGGGGGAGGACCAGATACAGCACCAGGTCCGCGAATCCTACACGAAGGCGAAGGCCGACGGCCACGTCGGCGGGATGCTGTCCCGCCTGTTCGACAAAGCGATGTCGGTCGGCAAGAGGGTGCGCACCGAGACCGCATTGAACAAGGGCGCCGTGTCCGTGGGGTCTGCGGCCGTCGAGCTGGCGGAGAGCAGGATCGGAACACTTGAAGGCAAAGGGGTCACGATCCTCGGCGCGGGCGACATCGCGTCCGTGATAGCCAAGAACCTGGTCGGCAGGAATCTGGGGACGGTGATCGTCTCCAACCGCACGTACAGCCGCGCCATCGAGCTCGCCGACGAGCTCGGCGGGAAGGCCGTCAGCATGGCCCGCATGACCGACGCCGTCGCCGATTCCGACGTGGTCCTGGTGGCCACCGGCGCTCCGCACCCGGTCCTGAGGGAGCACCATGTGCTCTCGGCGATGGAGAGAAGGCCGGACCGTCCCTTATTGATCATAGATGTGAGCATCCCCCGCAATACCGAGGATTCCGTGGGAAGCATCCCCAACGTGGAGCTGGAGAACATGGATTCCCTCGAATCCATAGCCATGCGCAACGCCGAGCGTCGCCGGAAGGAGATAAGCTCCGCCGAAGCCATCATAACGGAGGAGCTGGCGAAGATCGACTCCGAGCAGAAGGAGGCCTACGCCAACGAGGTCATCAGGCGCATCGGTCTGAAGCTGGCGGACATCCGCGAGAGGGAGCTGGCCACGGCCAGGTCCCGCGTGGGATCGGTGGGCGAGGACGAGCTGCTGGACGACTTTTCAAGGGCGATGATCGGCAAGATCACCGCCGAACTTTACAGGAATCTGAGGGAGGCGTCGCGCGACGGCCGCACGGACAAGTGCGGGGTGGCGATCGAACTCTTCGGACTGGAGGAATCTGAATGATGTATCCCGAAGTGCGCCTCAGGAGGCTGAGGCAGAGCGAGAAGATGAGGAACCTGGTCTGCGAGACGCGTCTGCATCCGGACGAGCTCATACTGCCGGTGTTCTTCGATGCGAATCTGGAGAAGGAGAAGACCACGGACTCGATGCCCGGCGTCCCGACGCACCCCCTGAAGGGGTACGAAGAGATCGCGAACGGAATCCAAGACAGCGGCGTGAGATCCGTCCTGGTGTTCGGCGTCCCGACCCACAAGGACGCCGCCGGCACCGGCGCGTACGAGAAGGACGGGGTGGTCCAGAAGGCCATCCGCGGACTGAAGGAGTCGTCCGACCTGCTGGTCATCGCCGACCTGTGTCTCTGCGAGTACACCGACCACGGCCACTGCGGCCTCCTGGACGAATGCGGATGCGTGAGGAACGACGAGACCATCGAGCTGTACGGGAAGACGGCCGTTTCTCAAGCCGAAGCCGGCGCGGACATCATCGCCCCCAGCGGGATGATGGACGGGCAGGTCGCAGCGATCCGCCAGGCGCTGGACGACGCCGGGTTCAAGAACGTCCCCATCATGGCGTACAGCGCCAAGTACCAATCCGCCTACTACGGTCCTTTCCGCGACATAGCGGAATCCGCGCCCGGCAAGGGGGACCGCGCCGGGTACCAGATGGCCTGGGCCAACCGGAAGGAGGCCATGCGCGAGATCGAGTTCGACATCGCCGAGGGCGCGGACATGATCATGGTCAAGCCCGCCGGCCCGTACCTCGACATCATAAGGGAGGCGGCCGACCGCTACGACCTCCCCCTGGCCGCCTATCAGGTTTCGGGAGAATACGCGATGATCAAGGCCGCCGCGGCCAACGGATGGATCGACGGCGACAGGGTCATGAGGGAGTCGCTCATCGCCATGAAGCGCGCCGGCGCCGACATGCTGATCACCTACTTCGCCGAGGACATGGCGAGGATGCTGTGATATCATGGACAGGTCCGCCGTTCTCTTCTCGGAATCCTCCGGGCTGTCGCCCGGGGGCGTCAGCAGTCCGGTCAGGAGGTTCGAGCCGAACCCCCTGTTCATCGCCAAGGGCGAGGGGTGCAGGATAACCGACGTCGACGGCCGGGAGTACATCGACCTGTGCATGGCGTACGGTCCGCTCATATCCGGCCACGCTGACCCGGAGGTGCTGGACGCCGTCAGGAGGCAGATTCCCCTGGGAACGGTCTACGGCGCCCCGTCCGGCCCGGAGCTGTCCCTCCTGAGGAGGATACACGATTCGATCCCCTCGGCGGAGATGGTCAGGCTGGCCTGCTCCGGGACCGAGGCGACGATGCACGCCATACGCACCGCCAGGGGGTTCTCCGGCAGGGACGGGGTCGTGAAGATGAACGGCGGGTTCCACGGGGCCCACGATGCCGTGCTGGTCAAAGCCGGCTCCGGCTCCGCCGAGGGCGTGCCCTCGTCCAAAGGCGTCCCGGAAGGCGCCACGAAGTACACCCGCACGGTCGAGTACAACGACGCCCAGGCCATGTCCGATCTCCTGGAGAAGGACAGGTCCATCGGGTGCGTCATCATGGAGCCCGTCCTCGGTAACGTCGGCGTGGTCCCTCCCGAGAAGGGATACCTGGAGGAGGTCCGCAGGATCACCTCCGAGAACGATGTCGTCCTCATCTTCGACGAGGTGATAACGGGATTCCGCGTCTCCGACGGCGGGGCCCAGAAGCGCTACGGCGTCACCCCCGACATGACCACCATGGGGAAGATCATCGGCGGGGGGTTCCCCGCCGGCGCCTTCGCCGGAAGGAGGGAGATCATGGAGATGGTGGCCCCGCAGGGCCCCGTCTACGTGGCCGGGACCTTCGCCGGCAATCCCGTCTCCGCTGCAGCCGGACTCGCTCAGATCGAGAGGATGCGCAGGGACGACTCTTACGGCAAGCTGGAGAGGTCCTCGGACCGTCTCGTCAAGACTATCCGCGACGCCCTGAAGGACAACCACGTCAAGGGATGTGTCAACTCCGTCGGATCCATGTTCTCCGTCTACTTCGGACCCGTGGAGGTCCGCAATGGAACGGATGCCGAGAAAGCGGACCGCGCGATGTTCGGCAGGATGTTCAGGTACATGCTCGACCGCGGCGTCTATCTGGCGCCTTCGGCGCTGGAGGACTGCTTCATGTCCGCCGCCCACGACGACGAGGCGGTGGAGGAGCTGGAGGAAGCGTTCACGGGATTCATAGCGACGGTGAGGCAATGAGGGTCGGCTCCAGGGAATCCAAGCTGGCGATGCGCCAGACGGAGATATTCGTCGACAGGATGTGCTCCCTTTTCCCGGATGAGGCGTTCGACGTCGTCGGCATGAAGTCGCTCGGCGACATCGACCTCAAGTCGAGGCTGGACGCGCTCCCTTCGACGGGGGCGTTCGTCCGCGAGCTGGACGACGCCATCCTCAGAGGGGACATCGATTGCTCCGTGAACTCCCTCAAGGACATCCCGATCGAGATGGATCCCGATCTCGTCATAGGGGCGATGCTCCCCCGCGACGACCCGAGGGACGTGATCCTCCCGTGCCCGCTGGAGGAGCTCCCGGAGGGGGCCCTGGTGGGCACCGCGTCCGTGAGGAGGGAGAGCATCCTGCGGGACATCCGCCCCGATCTCAGGATCGAACCTCTCAGGGGCAACATACACACCCGCCTGTCCCGTCTGGACGCCGGCGATTTCGATGCGATAATCCTCGCCAAGGCCGGACTGGACAGGATGGGCATCGACCGTCCGATGCACATCCTCGGAGGATCGTTCATCCCCGCGCCCGCCCAGGGCATAGTGGCGGTCGAGTGCAGGAAGGACGACGCGGAGATGCGGAAGATGTTGTTGAAGCTGGACTCCAGGGAGTCCCGCATCGAGGCGGGCGTCGAGAGGGGCATAATGAAGCTCATGCGCGCCGGATGCTCGTCGCCGGTGGGGATAAGCGCGAGGTATCAGGGGGATTCCGTCCGCGTGGACGCCGTATCCTACGGATACACGGACGAGCCGAGGCGCGTGTCGACCGACGTACCGGTCGATTACGTGCTGGACGAGCTGCTCGGCATCGCCGAGTACCTCGTCGGGAAGAGGGATGTGGTCATATGACAGGCAAGGTGTATCTCGTCGGAGCCGGTCCGGGCGACCCCGGGCTGTTCACGATCAAGGGTATGGAGCTCCTCAGGACCGCCGACGTCGTTGTGTACGACGCGCTGGCGAACCCGGAGCTCCTGAAGGAGTGCAAGGAAGGCGCCGAGCTCATCGACGCCGGCAAGAGGGCCAGGGACCATCACCTGAGCCAATGGCAGACCAACGAGCTTCTCGTGAAGCTCGCTCAGGAGGGGAAGCTGGTCGTCCGTCTGAAGGGCGGGGACCCGTTCCTGTTCGGACGCGGGGCCGAGGAGGCCGAGGAGCTGAGGAACGCGGGCGCGGAGGTGCACGTGGTCCCCGGTGTGTCCTCGTCGATCTCGGTGCCCGAATTGGCGGGCATCCCGGTCACCCACCGCGACTACGCCTCGATGGTGACGTTCATCACAGGCCACGAGAAGGACGGGCGCGAGGGCGACAGGGTGGACTGGAAGGCGCTGGCCTCAGGACACGGGACCCTCGTGGTGCTCATGGGATTGGGGAATGCGGCATCCATCTCGGTGGGATTGATCGAGGGCGGCATGTCCCCGGACACGCCCGCCGCGGTCATCTCCAAGGGATCCACCCCCGACCAGAGGGTGGAGACCACCACGGTGTCCGGATTGGCGGATGCCATAAGGGACAAGGGCCTGGAGGCCCCCGGGATAATGGTCATCGGCGACGTCGCCAAGGTCAGGGAGAGGCTGGGTGACCTGATATGACCACGCTGGGCTTCACCCGTCCCACCAAGAGGATAAAGGAATCCGTCGCTCAGGCGGAGGCCATGGGGTTCAGGGCGATGTGCGCCCCGTCCCTGGACATCCTGCCCGGGGAGGATTCAGAGTTCGCGAGGCTGGAGGGGTCGCTCTCGGACGGCTGCATAGCGGTCTTCTGCTCCGTCACCGCCGTCGAGGAATGCCAATCCAGGTACAAGGACGATCTCTCCAAGATGTTCGAGGGCAGGGAGGTCGTCTCGATAGGGCCGGCGACCACGGCGAAGCTGAGGTCGGTCGGCATCGAGCCGGGCACCGTGCCCGAGGAGTACTCCTCGGAGGGCATAGTCGAGGCCCTGAAGGGTAGGGTCTCCGGAAGGACGGTCGCTCTGATCAGGTCGGACAGCGGGTCCGACGTTCTGTCGGAGGGTCTGAAGGACGCCGGAGCCGACGTCCGCGACATCGCTTCCTACAGGCTGAAGGACGCCGGCGAGAGCAACGCTCTTCTCCATCTCCTGACGATGATCAAGCAGGGCAGGCTCGACGTAATGGCGTTCACCTCACCCATGTCCGCCTCGATGTTCGTCTCCCGCGTGGAGCAGAGGTACGGGAAGGAGAAGGGCGCCGAGTACCTTCACGCGGTGAAGATAGCCGCCATCGGCGGACCGACCTCCAGGAGGCTGGAGGAGCTCGGCTTCCCGCCGGACATAGTGCCGGGGAAGGCCACCTTCGCGGACATGCTCGAAGCGATCCGCGAGGCGGTCCCCCCGGAGAAGGTCAGTTCACAAGCTTGAAGCAGCAGGGCACCTGCCTGCAGGCGGTGGTGAAGAAGAACACCTGGGCGTCCTTCCCGACGAGGACGTCCAGTGCCGCCTGCCAATCCATCACGGGCACGTCCTGGAAGACGATCCAGTTCGCGCGTCCGCCCTCGGACGTCACCTTTTCGAGGTTCCTCCTCAGGTCCCTGAGGAAGTCGATCCCGTTGTCGCTGACGTAGTCCCTGTCGAGCTCGATGATCCTGGAGTCCGGCTCCTGCTTCCTTATCTCGTCGACGACGAGCTTCTTGAGGTACTCCAAGCCGTCCAGCCTGAATCCCGCGATGGATGTGACGTCCTTCTCCGCCACGAAGTCGTGGACCTTGGGCACCGGGTCGGCTTCGCCGGGGCATGAGCTGATTATCATGTCGGGGATAACGGGGTCCGTTTATATCATCGCGACGGGCCCGCGGAATTTGAGCACGACGGGATGTGTCCGTACCGAGTTCGAGCGTCATGTGTCCGATTTAAATAGTGCCAGCACCCGTTTTTAAACGGTCGCCTGCTCAACTGATATATAGTCTAAACCCTATCTCTCTGCTGGGGAAAGATACCCATGTCCTTTATCGACAATCAGAAAACTGTGGGCCTGGCGTTCACTATCATCGGAGTTCTGATGATCATCGCCGCCCTCCTGTCGATCGTCGACGCCGTCACCATGGACGGCGAGCTCGGCGACCACATCGGGTACTTCATCGCTGCGATCGGATCCATCATCGCCGCCGTGCTGTACTTCAAGTATGGAAACAGTGTCCGTACTGGTGCCATCACCGGTAAGCTCAACATCCTGGGCAACTACGTCAACATCGTGGGAATCACCACGGTCATCATCGGGATCTTCGCCGCCGTCGGCGGGATCATCAGCGACATCTCCTTCTGGGCGTCCATCGTTGATATCATCCTCGGTCTGATCGTCATCTGGGCCGCCAAGAAGATCCTGGACGGCAAAGAGACCACGATGGACAAGATCCTCTGGATCATCCTCACCGTGCTGTTCCTGCTGCTGTTCATCTTCAGCTTCATCGGCATCTTCGGCGTCATCGCCGACGGAGGAGAGGCAATCCACCTCATCGTCAACGTCATCTCCGCCATCTGCTACGCCGTCATCTACCTGTTCATGCTCTGCTACATGTTCGACGGCGAGGTCAAGAAAGGCATGGGAATGTAAGCGCTCCAGCGCTTGCAACGTGCGAAACCCTTTACCAAACCTTTTACCGCGCTTCTATCATCGGCCTCCCATGGAGGAACTCTGCTGCATCCGCGAGGACGACGAGTCCACCCTGTCCGAGAGGATGTCCGCATTCGTCTCCGACAGGTCCGTCGGCGCCCTGACGGGACCCAGGAGGATGGGCAGGGAGAACCTCGTCGCCACGGTCGCGGACGCCGTCCGCGCTACGGGGAGGACCGTCATGACCGTCCCCGGCGATCGGATGGAGCATCCCGACGTCATCCTGTTCTCCCACTGGAGGGACATAGACGAATCCCTGGTCTCGGAGAACCCGGACGCCGACGTCCTGTACGGCCAGGACCTCTGCCACCAGGTCCCGGCGGTGGTCCGCGTGGTCAAGACCGCCCTCTTCCGACGCATCCCATAAATACCGTCATGCCGAATCGGTCCACGGTGATTTCTACGGAAGTCGTTGTTGAGAAATTCAACCCTTGGAAGGACGCCCTCCTGGCCGGCGTGTTCATGCTGCTGATCGGGATCCTTCTCATCGTCCTCCAGAGCGAGGGGCTCAAGTGGGCCCTCATAATCTCCGGGGTCCTGGCGCTCGTTTCCGGCGTCCTGACGATCATCGACGGGATGAGGTCGGAATTCGTCATCGGCATCGCGATCGGCGTCGTCACCGCCGTCATCGGAGTGGCCCTGATCGTCCTGCCCAACCTGTTCACGGACATACTGATGGTCTTCCTGGCCCTCGCGCTGATCATCGTCGGAGCCATCACGGCCCTGGGAGCCGGGTCGAGCTTCGCCGTCGCCACCGGGTCGAAGATCATATCCATCCTCGTCGGAGCGATCATGGTGGTCCTCGGGATCTACGCGCTGATGAACCTGCACGAGACCGCCGACGTCGTCATGATCGTCATCGGCGCCTTCCTGGCCGTGTCCGGGGTCCTGAGGATCTACGGCGCGTACCAGCTCAAGAAGGTCTGCTGAGAAGACTGGAAAACGTTTCCGGAGGGGGAGACCCCTCCGTTTTCACTTCTGGCCCGTGATCTTGATCACGTGGTAGCCGAACTCTGTCTGGACGAGGACGACGTCGCCGGTCTTGCCGTTGAAGCAGGCGTCCTCGAAGGGCTTGACCATCTGCCCCTTGGCGAACCAGCCCAGGTCCCCGCCCTTGGATTTGGACGGGCACTTGGAGAACCTCTTCGCCAGCGCGGCGAAGTCCTCGCCCTTCTCGATGCGGTCCATGATGCTCCTGGCGTCCTTCTCGTTGGGGACCAGGATGTGCGATGCGCGTACGGATTTGACCATGCGCGGGCGATGCATCGGATGGTAGAAAAGGTCAACGGGGGTTAACAGCGTTAACTCATAGCATCGTCCTTTTTATCCCATCACCGCGAGAGGGGTCGCATGATATTCCTGTTCTCGGGAACCGGCAACTCCTACGCCGTGGCGAAGCGCATCTCCGACGAGTTCGGCAATGGGATGAGGCAGATGGCCTCGGCCGTGCGGTACGAGCGGTACGCGTTCGACGCCGAGGGTGAGGACGTCGGGTTCGTTTTCCCGACGTACTTCCTCGGTCTGCCGTCTACGGTGGAGGAGTTCGCCAAGAACGTGAACGTCCGCAATCCCGGTCGCGTGTTCTGCGTCTCCACATGCTCGGCCGATTCCGGAGGGGCGTGCGACCAGATGGCCGAACTGCTCGGCCCCCGTCTGAAGGTGGACGCGATGTACGACGTCCTGATGCCGAGCAGCGCGGTGTTCGCCTCCGATCCTCCGACCGAGGAGGAGGCCGCGGGGATCCTGGAGGGCTCCGACGGGGAGATCGAAGCCGTCGTGGAGTCCCTGAGGAACCGCGAGGAAGGCGACCTCCGCCGCCACAGGGGGGAAGGGGACTGGAGGGAGGCGCACGGGAGGTACGACGAGGTCCGCACCACGGGGCCGTTCGCCCTCTCCGACGCGTGCATCGAATGCAGGATATGCGAGGAGATCTGCCCCACGGGGACCATCAAGGTCTACCACAGGAAGCCGGTGTGGGATGAGGAGTCCTGCGCACTGTGCATGAGCTGCGTGCAGCTCTGCCCCAAGAGGGCGATAGACTACGGAGAGGGCACGAGGGACCGCGGGAGGTACAGGCATCCGCTGTTCTACGAGAGGTCCCTCGGCGTTCCGTTCAGCCAGATGGGCGTCAGATAAGGTTCGGGGAAGGAGCTATAAAGCATCGCCCCCATTTTTCGACATTCCGTACCGCCTCCGACCCGTCGATACCCATCGGCGGGTCTATGGTCAACGTTCTTCATACAGCAATAACATGGGGCCCCCATGAACCGGATGGGCCAAAACGATTAACCGTTCTCCGAATTGCGCGAGAGTGGGGGGTGCTACGTAGACAAGACCCTGCTCATAGCCGACATCCTCGCCGGGGGTGACAGCAACGTCCATCTGTTCGCCCGTCCCCCCGGATTCGGGAAGACCTTCAACCTCGCAATGCTGGACGCGTTCTTCAACATCGAATACAAGGGCAACAGCTGGTTCGACGGGTTGGAGATATCCGAGCATCCCGAGTTCGAGAGGTACAGGAACGCGTTCCCCGTGGTCCGCATCGATCTGAAGGATGCGGTCGCGGAATGTTTGGACGGGTTCGTCGACCGCGTCCGGGAGGCGATCGCTCTCACCTTCTGTAGACACGCCTATCTCCTGGATTCGGGCATCATGAAGCCGGTCGAGGCCGAGTCGTTCCGGAAGGCTTTGGACGGGACCACTGAGAAGAGCTACATCCGCGACAGCATCCCTCTGCTCTGCCGTCTGCTGAAGTCCTACCACGGGAAGGGCGCGATCGTCCTGATCGACGACTACGACCGCCCCCTGTTGGACGCATCGGAGAAGGAATGCGGGAAGGCCATCCAGAGGGAGCTCGGCAACATCCTATGCGCCGCTCTGAAGTCGAACAAAGGGCTCCAGATGGCCTGCGTCGCCGGGACGGTCCATGTCGCCGAGGAGAGCGTCTTCGGAGGCCTGAACAACCTCACCGTCGACAGCGTGCTGTCGCCCGGTCCGGAGGAGAGGTTCGGGTTCACGGAGGACGAGGTCAGAGGGATCCTGAGGGACCGTTGCGCGGAGGACAGGTTCCTCGAGACCAGGAGATGGTACGGCGGGTACAGGTTCGGGGCCGCCGATGTGTACAATCCCTCCAGCATCATGGGCTATGTGTCGAAGCGGTTCCAGCCGGACAGCTATTGGGCCAATGCGAGCTTCAACAGCGTCATGGGCCGGATGTTCGAAAGGATCGAGGATGGAAACCGCCAGACGATCCTGGATTTGCTCGACGGAAAGGTCGTTCGTTCGGAGATCAGCGCCTCGCTGGTGTATTCCCGGCTTGATAAGGACGACATCTCGCTGTTCAGCCTGATGGTCTTCTCTGGATATCTGAAGGCCGTTCCGGCGGGGAAGAAGAAATTCAAGCTATCGATTCCCAACAAGGAGGTACACGACATCGTCGAGGAGATCATCGAGAGGACGGATCCTACCGACAAAAAGCCGGACGGTGCCTCGCATCATCATGATGATGTTGAGGCTAGGTGACCAAGGTCAGTCGCCTGACCTCGGCCTCATAGATGATCTTCCCGGTGGATACGATCTCGTGAATGAACGAGTACTCGTTCTCCCTGTTCTCCTCGTATTCTTCGGGGGTGACTACGATGATGTCCGCATCCAGAACGATCTTCCGTCTCCACAGGGCCATCTGGACATCGGACGATCTCCTCGCGCGCTTCTTGTCGGTGTCCATGACGACCATGAGGTCCATGTCGCTGTCGCCGTCCGCCGTGCCTCTGGCCACGGATCCGAAGAGGACGATCATCTCGGGCGACAGATCGCGGACGATCGCATCCACCGCGATGTCCACGGCCGAATAGTCGTATCCGCCGTCCTTCCTGTCGATGCGCACCATCCCGTTCGGACAAGTCTCCATCAAACGCCCCCTGCAAGAACGTATCCTTCTTTGCTTTTAATCGCTTCATCCAAATCGATGCAGGCGTGAGGCTCCGTGAGGCCGGGTGACCGAGGGGTCGGTGCGCCTATCGGGCGGGTTCATCATCCTCAAAGAGACGATCTGACAGTCTGATCAGACCCATCAATGAACTAAAACATACATCAATGAACAGAAAGTTCATATAACGTCCACCCTTCCCCGTGGACATGACAGACGAAGGCATGTACGGGGAGTACGGAGGCTGCTACGTCCCCGAGACCCTGATGAACGCGGTGATCGAGCTGGACCGCGCGTACCACGATTCGATCAAGGATCCCGGTTTCATGGCCGAGGTCGACCGGATGAACCACGAGTACACCGGACGCCCGTCCATGCTCTACTACGCGGACAGGATGACCAGGGACCTGGGCGGCGCCAGGATCTACCTCAAGAGGGAGGATCTGAACCACACCGGGGCCCACAAGATCAACAACGTCATCGGCCAGTGCCTCCTGGCGAAGAGGATGGGCAAGACCCGCGTCATCGCCGAGACGGGGGCCGGACAGCACGGCGTCGCCACCGCTACGCTGGCGGCGTACCTCGGACTGGAGTGCGAGGTGTTCATGGGCGTCCACGACGTCGAGAGGCAGGCCCTGAACGTCTACAGGATGGAGCTCCTCGGCGCCAAGGTCCATGCCGTCAAAGAAGGAACGGGCGTCCTCAAGGATGCCGTGAACGAGACGCTCCGCGAGTGGACCCGCAGGGTCGACGACACCCACTACGTCATCGGCACCGTCATGGGCCCGAAGCCGTTCCCGGAGATGGTCTGCGAATTCCAGAGCGTCATCGGACGCGAGGTCAGGGAGCAGATGATCGCCAAGGAGGGCAGGATCCCCGATTACCTTCTGGCGTGCGTCGGCGGCGGGAGCAACGCCATCGGGCTGTTCCACCCGTTCATCGACGACAGGGACGTGAAGATGATCGGATGCGAGGCCGCCGGGAAGGGGGTGGACACGGGGAAGCATGCCGCCACCATGACCAAAGGCACCACGGGCGTCTTCCACGGCATGAAATCCCTGTTCTGCCAGGACGCCTACGGGCAGATCGCGCCCGTGTATTCCATATCGGCCGGTCTGGACTATCCCGGCATAGGTCCGGAGCACGCTTATCTGAAATCCCTGGACAGGGCCCAGTACGTCGCCGTCACCGACGACCAGGCCGTGGACGCGTTCGAGTACCTCTCCAGGACCGAGGGCATAATCCCGGCCATAGAGAGCTCCCACGCCGTCGCCTACGCGAAGGAGATCGCCCCGACCCTGTCGAAGGACGACCTGATGGTGATCAACCTGTCGGGCCGCGGGGACAAGGACGTGGCGGCCATCGCCAGGTACAGGGGGAGGGACATCCATGACCGATGCCGATGCCCAGATCGCGAGGGCGTTCTCCCGCAAGGCGTTCATCCCGTTCGTCACCTGCGGGGACCCCGATCTGGAGACCACGGAGAGGATCATCAGGGAGATGGCGTCCGCCGGAGCGGACCTCATAGAACTGGGGATACCGTTCTCCGATCCAATTGCGGAAGGCCCGGTGATCCAAGGGGCGGACGTCAGGGCTCTGGCCTCGGGCACAACCACCGACGGGATATTCGACATGGCCGAGAGGATCAGGAAGGATGTGGACGTGCCGATGCTGGTCATGACCTACTTCAACCCGGTGTTCGTCTACGGGTGCGACAGGTTCCTGCAGAGGTGCGAGGACGCCGGGATATGCGCCATAATCGTTCCGGACCTCCCGTACGAGCAGAAGGGGGACATCCAGGGCTTCTGCACCGCTCACGGCGTGAAGCTCATCTCTATGGTCGCCCCGACCTCCGAGGGCCGCATCCAGGAGATCGCGTCCCATGCGGAGGGCTTCCTGTACATCGTGTCGTCGCTTGGGGTCACCGGGACGAGGACGTCATTCGTCTCCGACATCGACGGGATGGTGGCTTCCGTGAGGAAGGCCACGGACATACCGTGCGCCATCGGGTTCGGGATATCGGATCCCGAACAGGCCAGGAGGATGGCCGACATCGCCGACGGCGCGATCGTGGGTTCCGCGATAGTCAGGATCATAGCCGAGCACGGTAGGGATTCCGTCCCCTACGTGGGCGAGTTCGTCAGGGCGATGAGGGCCGGATTGGACGCATGACTTGTTCAGATCGACGTGATGGGGAGCGCGTAGACGTCCTCCTTCAGCGGATACGCCTTCTCCGTCAGGCATATGATGCACGACGGGCCGATCTCGTAGGTCGAACGCTCCAGCCTCCCGAATGCCTTGACGTCCGAAGCGCTGAACGTCATCCCCGATTTGCATTCGATCAGCGTGAGCTTCCCGTTCCTCACCATCACGAGATCCACCTCGTTGCCGTTCTTGTCCCTGAAATAGTAGAATCCGGCATGCTCCGTGTTGTTGGAGTAGCTCTTCAGTATCTCGTTGACGATGTACGTCTCGACCATCGGCCCGCCGAGATACCCCGCCCGCAGGGTTTCCGGGTCGTAGATCTTCGAGAGGAAACACGCCAATCCCGTATCGCAGAAGTAGAGTTTCGGACGTTTCACCGTGCTTTTCAGCATCGAACGGTCGCTGTATGACGGCAATAGGCGGATTATCCCGCCCAGCCTGAGGACGCCCAGCCAGGATTCGACTGTGGGCTTGGATGCGTCTACGGCGTTGCAGATGGTCTCGTAGACCAGTTCCTGTCCGGTCAGGGAGGCGACGACCCCCATGAATTTCAGGAACCTGTCCTTGTCCTTCAGGTTGATCACCTCGCTCACATCTCTTGTTATGTATGTGTCAAGATAGTCGGAGTAGAATTTGGAGGTCTTGAGATCCGGTTTCTGATACAGTTCGGGGTACGAACCGCGGAGGATCGCCTTGTAGATGTCTTCGACATCCGTCTTCAGTTCCGTAGATCTCTTGATGTTCTTCTCGATGTCCACGGCGAACGGCACCTCCTCCCTGCCGGCGATCTCGCTCATGCTCAGAGGCGACATGTCGAATATCGAGACCCTCCCGGCCATCGACTGGGTGACGCCTTCCATGAGTTTGTAGATCTGGCTCCCGGTGAGTATGTACATCCCTTCGTTATGACCAGTCTCGAATTTCGCCCCGTCCACCGCCGCTTCTATAGAATCGAACAGGCCCTTGGCGTACTGGGCCTCGTCTATGATCAGCGGTGCCGGATGGACTTTGAGGAAGAGGTCCGGGTCCTCGCGGGCCATCGTCCTCTCGCTGCGGTCCGCCAAGGTGACGTAGTTGAATCCGTGCTCTTTCGAGATCAGTTCGCACAGAGTCGTTTTCCCGCATTGGCGCGCCCCGGTTATCAGGAGGACCGGTTTGAGGGCGATCTCGTCGATTATGTACGGAAGGATGGTGCGCGGGATCATGCACCGTGAACCGGTTGCAAGTATAAGAAAAATCTGAAGTTCAACTTCATTTTTTTCTAAACATGGGTGCGGTCGACATGTCCGACTGTCACGTTTCGGGCTCTCCCTCTGTTTCCGTCGGTTTCTTACGGACCCGCCTTCCGTTCTCGTCTATCGTATATGGTTCGACGTAGACGGTTTCTCCCTCGTCCTCGAATGTAGGATAGGAGAGTTCCGGATCCCTCTTCCAGATGGATTTCATTTCAATATCTCCATGATGACCAGCCCCATCACACTGATGAGCAGGAAGACCGTTTGTATCAGGACCAGAGGCGAGATCATTTTGGCGATAGCCCTGGATTTCTTCAGAGATCTCAACCGACCGTTCGATATTACAGGCACGAGGTCAACGTACGTTTTGACATTGTATGTCTGAACGACTTTATCAATCTTGGTCCCAGAGGGAATCAATCTGCCTTCGATGACAGTTATCAATCCTACGCACATGCCGATCAGCGTTGAGGCAATCGTCGCTATCCATAGGGTGCTTCCGGTTGATTGCAGGTTGAAGAGTTCAACGAGGAATACCGAATTGAACGCCGTGATTATTCCAGACCGCTGTATAAGCGAGTCGATTGTGCTCAGCGCGTCATCGTGCTGGTTCCTGATTTCGTCCAGAAGCATTTGATCGGAGGCCAGAATGGTCTCGAATACGTGTTCTGAATTAGGGGCGCTAGCACTCTGATTTTTGTCACGGCTGTCTTTTAGGCTGCCCTGGTTTGTTCTATCCTCTGTGATTTGCATGATTCACCTCGTTATCTCGTTTTTCACTATTCCTCTGGTCGAACTGCAGTCATTTTGACATAGATTTCTTGGAACTAAAATTATAATCTTAATATATAGTTTCTTCCCTGAGTTCGGAGGCAGATCGTATCCTTTTGCCCGACTTCTGCTCAGAATCCGGGTTCCATCTTGCATCTCGGGAGGATTATGAACTTGTCAAATAGTTATACAGTAACCATGAATGCAAGAGCAGTAACCATATTCTAAGTTGTACGACCATTTTTCGAAGAACAGGAAGAACGGTACGAATGGAAGATGTTGCGGGGTCCCGAAGATCGACATCTCAGACGATGTCGTCTCTTCACTGATTCCGAACCCTTCTGGCAGCATCCACGAACGCGGTCATCTTCGAGGGATCCTTGACCCCTCCCGTCTCCACTCCGGAGGACACGTCGACGCCTTCGGGGGAGAGCCTCTCCACGGCATCGGCCACGTTGCCGGGGTTCAGACCCCCCGACAGGATGTACGGGAACCGGACATCCTCCAGCAGGGACCAGTCGAACGTCCTCCCTGATCCCGCTCCCGCATCCAGGAGGATGTGCTCGGCCTCGCACGAGGCCGCCTCCTCGACGTCGTCCTCCGATCTGACCACGAACGCCTCGATGACCGGGACTCCCAGGTCGGCGATCCTGCGACGGTACGTCGGATCCCCGTTCCCGTGGATCTGGACCATGTCGACGGTCCCGTCGTCCACCAGCTTCTCGATGACGGACGGGTCGCGGTCGACGGTGACGGCGACGGTGACGATGGAGGGATCCAGCATAGACCGCATCCCGCGGGCGGTATCCGGGGAGACGCAGCGTCTGCTCCCTTCGTGGAGCACGAATCCGACCCAGTCCGGTCCGGCTTTATCCGCATAACCCGCATCGGTCCCGGACGTCAGCCCGCATATCTTGACGATCATTGCCTCATCGACTCCATCAGGAGCCTCCGGTCCGGGGAGCGCATGAACGACTCCCCCACGAGTATCGCGTCGAAGCCCGCCTCCGAGAGCATGCGGACATCCCCGGCGGACGAGATCCCGCTCTCCGACACCGCTGTGACGGAGTCGGGTATCGCGTCCCTGAGCCTCAGGCTGTTCCCCAGGTCCACCCTGAACGTGGCCAGGTCGCGGTTGTTGACCCCCACGATCCCGGCGCCGGAGGCCACGGCGCGTTCGGCTTCGTTCCTGTCGTGGACCTCGACCAGCGCGTCCATGCCCATGGACTCCGCCAGCTCCCTGTAGTTCTCCAGCTGCCTGTCGTTCAGGACCGACGCGATCAGAAGAACCGCCGACGCACCGATCTCCTTCGCGCGGTAGATCTGGTACTCGTCGATGATGAAGTCCTTCCTCAGCACCGGCACGGACACGGTGTCAGCGATCTCCTCCAGGTACTCGTCCCTCCCCTTGAAGAAGCGGGGCTCGGTGAGCACCGATATGGCGGAGGCGCCGATGGACTCGTACTCCATGGCGATCTCCCTGTACGGGAATTCTTCGGCGATCACACCCTTGGACGGCGAGGCGCGCTTCACCTCGCAGATCACGGACATCCCCGGGGCGCTCAGCGCCCTGGCGAAGGGGAAGCCCGTGCGTCTCGGACGGACCCTGCTGGCTTCCATCACCTCGGGGAACGGACGGACCGTCCTCTCGAAGGCCACCCTGCGGCGGGTGTCCTCGATTATGTCATCCAGTACGGTCGGCATGGGCCTCACCCGTCATCCTCACGAACATGTCGAGGCGGCGGAGCGCCTCTCCGGAGTCTATCGCGTTCCTCGCCATCTCGATGCCTTCGGCGATGCTCCCCGCCCTGCCGGCGGTGTACAGTCCGGCGCCGGCGTTCATCAGCACCGCGTCCCTCCTGGGGCCTGTGGCCCCGGACAGGACGGAGCGGGTGATGGCGGCGTTCTCCTCCGGACCGCCTCCGATCAGGGAGTCCTTCGGACTCCTCTTCAAACCGAACCCCTCCGGGGACAGGACGTACCTCTCGAAGGATCCGTTCCTGACCTCGCAGCAGGAGGTCTCGTCGCATACCGTGATCTCGTCCATGCCGTCCCTCCCGTGGACCACCAGGGCGTTGCGGACGCCCATGCGGTCCAGGACGCGGGCGACGGTGTCCACCAGCTCTTCGGAGTAGACTCCGGTGAACTGGCTTCCCGCGAAGGCCGGGTTGGTGAGGGGGCCGAGGATGTTGAATATCGTCCTGAAACCGAGCTCCTTCCTCACGGGCGCGACGTGCCTCATGCTGGCGTGGTACTTCTGGGCGAACATGAACGCGAACCCGCATTCGTCGAGGATCCTGGCGGAATCCCCGGGTTCGATGTCGAGGCGCGCTCCCAGCGCTTCCAGTACATCGGCGGCTCCGGATCTGCTACTCATGGCCCTGTTCCCGTGCTTGGCGACGGGGACTCCGCAGGCGGCGATTGCGAACGCCGAAGTGGTCGAGATGTTGAACGTGCCCGTCATGTCCCCTCCGGTGCCCACGATCTCCAGGGCATCGGAATGGTCGCCCGGAAGCCTGAGGGCGTGGGCCCTCATCTCCGACGCGCTGGCCGCTATCTCTTCCACGGTCTCCCCCTTCGCTTCCAATGCCGTGAGGTACGATGCGATCAGGACCTGCGGGCACTCCCCGCTCATCATGCAGTCCATGGCATCCCTCGCCTCGTCGTAATCCAGGTCCTTTCCGGACAGCAGCTTGGCTATCGCTCCGTTGACGGCGTTCATATCCTCACCTTCATGAAATTGCGCATCATCGCCGGACCGTCCGGCGTCAGTATGGATTCGGGGTGGAACTGGAGTCCGAAGATCCTGTTCTCCGTGTCCTCCACGGACATGACCTCCCCGTCGTCGGCGACCGATGTTATCCTGAGCCCTTCGGGCAGGGTGGACGGGTCCACGGCCAGGGAATGGTACCTTCCGACGCGCGTGCTGTTCTCCAGTCCTTCGAATAGGACGGAATCCCTCAGCTCCGCGACCGACGTCTTCCCGTGCATGAGCCTGCGGGCGTATCCGACGGTGGCGCCGTATGCTTCGCATATTGCCTGATGGCCGAGGCAGACTCCCAGAACGGGCACCTTCCCGCGGGCTGCGAGGATGAGGTCCTCGCAGATCCCGGCGTCAGCCGGCCTGCCCGGTCCTGGGGACAGGACGATCCTGTCCGGTCCCGATTCCAGCAGTTCTCCGACGGAGACCGCATCGTTCCTCACAATGCGGACCTTGTCCATCGTTCCGAGCAGCTGGTACAGGTTGTACGAGAAGCTGTCGTAGTTGTCCACGAGAACGGTGGTCATTCCAATCCCTCCGATGCGCGCTCGACCGCTTCGACTACCGCTTTAGCTTTGTTGATGCACTCGCGGTACTCGTTCTCCGGCACGGAATCGGCGACGATCCCGGCGCCGGACCTGACGAAAACCTTCCCGTTCTTGCGGTAGGCGATCCTGATGCCGATGCAGACGTCCATGTTCCCGGCCAGGTCGATGTATCCGATCGCTCCGCCGTAGATCCCGCGCTTGCAGTCCTCGAGTCCGTCGATTATCCTGCATGCGGAGAGCTTCGGCGCCCCGGAGAGGGTGCCTGCGGGGAGCACGGATTCTATCGCATCCATGGCATCCATCCCGTCGGCGATCCTCGATTTGACGGCGGAGCCGATGTGCATCACATGGGAGAAGCGCTCGATCTCCATGTACCGCTCCACTTCGACGGAACCGATCTCGGACACGCGTCCCAGGTCGTTCCTCCCGAGGTCCACCAGCATGTTGTGCTCTGCGAGCTCCTTCTCGTCGGAGAGGAGCTCCTTCTCGAGTCTTCCGTCCTCCTCGTCGGTCCTTCCCCGAGGTCTGGTGCCTGCCAGCGGGAACGTGCGGAGCACGCCGTCCTTGAGCTTCACCAGGGTCTCCGGCGAAGCGCCGGCGACCTCCACGTCGGTGCCCGACAGGTAGAACATGTAGGGGGACGGGTTGGTGGTGCGCAGCACGCGGTAGACGTCCAGGAGGCTGCCCTCGAAATCGGCCTCCAGCCTGTTGGACAGGACCACCTGGAAGATGTCGCCCTCGCGGATGCGCTCCTTGCCCTGCTCGACCATGCGGCAGTAGCGCTCCTCGGAGTGCATGGGCCTGAAGGGGGAGAGGAGATGCGCTCCCGGGTCCTCAGCGCGGGGGCCGTTCCTGATGATGCCGACGATCCTGTCGATCTCGTCGCACGCCTGCCCGTACGATCTCCCGTGTCCGGCGTGGACGATGACGGTGATGGTCTGGCGGAGGTTGTCGAAGGCGACGACCTTATCGAAGAGCATCAGGTCGACGTCCTTGAAGCCCTCGTCGTCCCCGGCGCGGAGGTCGAGGGACGGTTCTGCGTATTTGATGTAGTCGTAGGAGAAGTAGCCCACGAGGCCCCCGGCGAATGGAGGGAGGCCGTCCATCCTGGGGATCCTGCGCTCCGCGAGGATCCTCCTGATCTCGTCCGAGGGGTCGTCGGCGGGGAAGGTGCGGGATCTATCACCTTCGGTGATGGTGGCTTCGCCGTCCGAGCAGGCGAATCCCAGGGCGGGTTCGAATCCGATGAACGTGTACCTCCCCCTGCGCTCCCTGTCCTCCATGCTCTCAAGGATGAAGCAATGGCCGTCGACCGCCAGGAGGGCCGACAGCACCTCCACTGGGGTGCGGACGTCGGACAGGATCTCGCGGGTCACCGGGACCGAACCGTATTCGGTCAGCAGGTCTTGGACCGTTTCTTCGCTCGGACTGTGCATGAGCATCATCTCTCTGACGGCCCATGACCCATTTGGTATTTAATGTATTCTTTTGTAGAATAGTGTATAATTTTATTCATTTATCGGTTGGAGATGGGAGGAGTTGGCAGGATGGACGGTTCAGGAAGCATGGGTAGAAATCCGTACAGCAGTCCATACTGTCGTCTCAATCGACTCCGAACCCCCGATCCCGGCACCATCCTCTGGCAAGCCATTAAGCACGCGAGCGGATAACGGGTGCATACGGGAGAAACCCGGACGGTGAATCAGATGAGCATGTGCGACCGGCGCAACCTGTCGATGGTCATGGACCTTTACGAACTCACGATGTCGAACGGATACTTCCTGGAATCCAGGACGGAGGATCTGGCAACCTTCGACGTGTTCTTCAGGAAGGTCCCGGACAACGGGGGCTACGCCATATTCGCCGGTCTGGAGCAGATCGTGGAGTACATCGAGGGGATGCACTTCGAGGACGACGACATCGAGTATCTCCGTTCCCTGAACCTCTTCGACGACCGCTTCCTGGAGTTCCTCAGGGGATACAGGTTCCGCGGGGACGTCTGGGCCTTCGACGAGGGCACCATAATATTCCCCGGAGAACCCGTAATCAAGGTCACCGCCCCGCTCATCGACGCCCAGATGACCGAGACCGCCATACTCGCCCAGTTCAACCACCAGTCCCTCATCGCCACGAAGGCGTCCCGCATCGTCCGCGCGGCCAGGGGACGCGCGGTGTCCGATTTCGGGGCCCGCAGGGCCCACAACATGGACGCCGCGGTGTACGGCGCCAGGGCGGCGTACATCGGCGGGGCCGTTGGAAGCGCGACAGTCCTCGCGGGCAAGTACTTCGGCATACCGATCAGCGGGACCATGGCCCACAGCTGGGTGATGTACCACGATTCGGAGTACGAGGCGTTCGAGAGGTACGCACGGATCTATCCGGACGGCACCGTCCTGCTCATCGACACCTACGACGTCCTCAGATCGGGCACCCCCAACGCCATCCGCTGCGCCAAGGAGGTCCTGGAACCCATGGGTAAGAGGCTCCTGGGGGTCCGTCTGGACTCCGGCGACCTGGCGTACCTGACCAAGGAGGTCAGGAGGATGCTGGATGAAGCGGATCTCAAGGATTGCAAGATAATCGCGTCCAACAGCCTCGACGAGTACTCCATCGCATCGATCATAGACCAGGGCGGGTGCATAGACTCCTTCGGCGTGGGGGAACGTTTGATCACATCGAAGACCGACCCGGTCTTCGGCGGGGTGTACAAGATCTCCGCCGTGGAGAAGGACGGCGTCGTGGTCCCGAAGATCAAGGTCTCCGAAGCGGTCGACAAGATCACCAACCCGGGCAGGAAGAGCGTCCACCGCATCTACGACAGGACCGGCCATGCGATCGCCGACCTCATCGCCGGGGAGGACGAGACCGTCGACTTGTCCCAACCGTACAGGTGCATTGACACAGTCCGCCCGTGGAAGAAGGTGGTCCTCACCGGATGTACTTCCAAGCCCCTTCTGAAGAAGGTCATCTCCGACGGGAGGAGGTGCTGCGAGCCCAGGTCCCTGGAGGAGATCCGTTCGTACGTCCGCCGTCAGCTGGAGGAGGAGATCTGGGAGGAGGAGCAGAGGTTCGAGAACCCGCACATCCACCACATGGACATGTCCCCCTCGTACTACGAGATGAAGATGGATCTGCTGAGGCGGAGCCAGGAGTTCGAGTGACTCTTCGACAAGCTGGAAAAACCGGGTTTTTGAACCGGCGTTAAGTCGGAAAAACCGGGTTTTTCAATGCTTGTTAACCTGGAAAAAGTGTAAATAAACACATCCCGTCCTCATCCCATGGACAAGGTCTTCGAGCGCAAGATAGAGAAGCGGATCCTCGACTACTTCTCCTCGGACGACGCCCCGATCCTCCTGATAGAGGGCGTGAGGCAGTGCGGGAAGACCTATGTCGTCGAGCGCCTGGGGACGGAGCGCTTCAAGCACTTCGTCAAGGTGAACATGGTCCAGGACAGCCAGGGTCCGAGGTTGTTCGAGAACGTTAGGACAGTCGAGGACCTCTACTTCACCGTCCAGGCCGTCGCGGGGAAGGAGCTCGGAACCTACGACGACACTCTGGTCTTCCTGGACGAGATCCAGGAGTACCGCGGACTCTTCACCCTCCTGAAGTTCCTGAGGGCCGACCGCCGCTACAGGTTCATCGCCAGCGGGTCTCTCCTGGGCGTGGAGCTCAGGAGGACGCCGTCGATCCCCATCGGGAGCATCGACATCGTCCGCATGCACCCGATGGATTTCGAGGAGTTCCTCTGGGCCAACGGGGTCCAGAAGTCCCTGATCTCCGGGGTCCGGGAGCAGGTTATGGCCGAGAGGGGCATCACCGACGGCGTCCACAAGCGGTTCATGGAGCTGTTCAGGGACTACCTGATATGCGGCGGTCTGCCGTACTGCGTGAACGTGTTCCTGGAGAAGAGGGACATCGTGGCCCTCAGGGACGCCCAGGGCCTGATCCTCGAACTCTACGGAGACGACGCGTCGAAGTACGACGAGGAGAACAGGATGCATACGAAAGCGATCCTCGACCTCATCCCGTCCAACATCGAGAACAAGAGGAAGAGGATCTTCGTCAAGGACATCGAGGACAGGGAGGACGCCAGGTTCTCCGACTATGCCGACGATTTCGACTGCCTGGTCGATTCCGGCGTTGTCCTGTTGACGACGTGCTGCAGCAACCCGGTGTTCCCCCTGATCCAATCCGCCAAGCGCAACCTGCTGAAGCTGTACATGGCCGACGTTGGGCTGCTGACCGGGGCCCTGTACGGATACAACGCGATGGCCCTGAGGGACGAGGGGAGGAACGTGGACCTCGGGACGGTCTACGAATGCTACGCCGCGACGCAGCTGGCGGCCAACGGTCAGCCCCTCTATTACACTGACAACAAGAGGTTGGGGGAGGTCGATTTCATCATAGACGATTTCACCAACCTGTCCACCATCGCGCTGGAGATCAAGTCCGGGAAGTACTATTCGAAGCACAGCGCCTTGGACAAGCTGTTGGAATCCGAATACAGCCCCGGACTCGGCATCGTGCTGTCGAATTCCGGAGAGGTCCGCAGGGAGGGGAAGGTTCTGTATCTCCCAATCTACGCCCTGATGTTCATCGATTCCACCGTGACATCGACGAAGAAGCGCAGGTCGCGATCGGTCGCAGCATCCGGGCCTGTAGTCGACCTCTGTCGGCTGGCCGCATCTGAACCTGACGATGTTGTTGAACAGCTCGTCCAGGATGTACCTGCATCCCTTCGTTCCCACGAGGCATCTCCCCATGAGGTCCATGTGCCTCCCGCGGGGTATGCGGATCTCGACGTACGACGTCGGGTTGGCGGACAACCTCCCCTCCAGAGCGGTCATGCCGTCGCAGAACGCCGCCTCCACCTCCCCGCCGGTGCCCTCCAGGGCATCGGAGAACCCGATCCCGGCGAGGTAGGATTGGATCTCTCCGGAGTACGCGCCGTCGGTGCACGTCACGCGCCTCGGTGCCATGCCGAACGTCCCGACCATCCACTTCACCAGCGGGTACAGGGTGGACGAATCGCCCTCGGCCACGAACCCTTTGGCGTGGAGCCCCAGCGGGGCCCTGTCGTAGTTCATCAGCACCGCCATGACCTTCTTTTCTTCCTCATCTATCAGTCCGAGGGACGGGATCGCGTCGCCCAATCCGAGGGCGTCCGCTATCTCCGTCACGAAGCTCCTGGTCGCGCCGTATCCGATCGGCGCCCCGACGGACAGTCTGAGCGAAGGCGTTCCGAACCTCTCCTCCAGCATCTCCGCCGTCTTCGAGCAGTACTCCGGACGGACCATGACGTTGAGGCACGCGGTCCCGATGGTTCTGATCTCCTCGGCGGTCGGCAGGCATCCGGGGATGCAGTTCACATCTACGCCCATCGGCGCCAGGAGGCGGCGGAGCTCCTCCGCCCCGGCCTCCCAGCCGGGGTCGGCGATGCCGTACCCGAGGAGGTTGATCCCCCTGCCCCCTCCGACGGGGATGTCGGCGCTCCGAAGGAGCGCGGACATCGCCGTGTCGTATCCTTCCGCGAACCCTATCCCGGAGAGGTCGGCGTCCAGCATCACCGGATCCAGACCCTCGGTCCCCGTGAGTCCGGAGTAGTCGGTGCATACGAGCGAGGCTCCGAGCGTGTCCACAAGAAGGGTCCTCTTCCCGGTGACCCCGGACACCGAACCGATGCCTTCGGAGACCTTCTGCGCCGTGCCGAACACGATGTCGTCGTTGTTCAGGTACGTGCAGGGCAGCCTGGACTGCCTGCTGAAGTACTTCGATCTGCAGCACGCCCTGTCCTCCTTTTTGTAGGATGGGATGAGGTCGTGGATCATTATCTGGGCGCGGGACCTGCATCCGCCGGCCCCGTTGATCATCGTGTCCGTCATGCCGAGGGATTCCGATGCGACCACCGCTCCCAGGAGACCGTCGGGTTCGAGGTTCACAGTCCCGCCTCCCATGTGCCGGCGGGTATGCGCATGCAGTCCGCCAGGGTCCGGGACCATTCGACGGCCCCGTCTATGCCGTAGGCCCTGGCGCCCAGGGGCGCCCACTTGAATCCGGCGCGGGCCACGCGGTCCGGGTCGTTGGTGACCACGAGCTCGATCCCCTCGTCGGCGACAATCTCCCTCAGGTCGCACATGGTCATGCTTTCCATCACCTCCACGTCCCCGTAGTCGGGGATGCGGACGTTGTGGTCTATGACGTGGCCGTCCGCGAACATTACGGCGCGGACGTCGATGCCGAGCGCTTTCATCGTGTCGACCTCCCACTTCAGGTCCCTGACCATGATGCAGTAGATCACGGCCTTCCGGCCCTTCAGGATCGGCACCATCGCGGAGATCTCCTCCTCGAACTCCCTGCGGAGGGCGTCCTCGGCGGGACCCGCCAGGGGGGCCAGTTCGGGAGCGTATTCGGCGATCCTCCGGATCCATTGGACGCTCTCCTCCAGTCCGACCGGGACGTCCAGCTCCAGAGCCCTCCTGCGCCCGGTGGCCTCGGATATCCTGTCGCAGACCCTGGAGTTCAGTTTGGCGTATCCGAGCTGGATGTCGTATTCCGCCGAGCAGAAATCCTCCACCTGCTCCATGGTGCAGAAATCGACGAACCTGAAGCGGACCCTCAGCCCGAGCTTGGAGAGGATTCTGTCGATGGCCCTGGCGTTGGGCTCCCTCCCGACGGCGTAGAACCATCTGGCGATCAGATTGACGGTGCCCTTCTCGCTCTCGCGAGGCTCCATCCTGGAGATGAGCGCATCGATGAACCCGAAGGTCCCTCCGAACTTGCTGCCGAGGAACGTCTCGTCGGCGGCGACGGGGACGATGTCCACGGAATGCTTCTCCGACAGCCTCCTGGCGGCCAGCGCCAGGTCGGTACCCATGATCTCCGAGGAGCAGGTGGGGATGAGGAACATGCGACGGTACCCGTCGGATTTTGCGCGGAGCACGGCGTCCTCGATCAGTTCGCCCGAATCCCGGAAAGCGCCGTCGGCGTCCAGGTTCGTGCTGTAGATGCCCGGTTCGAACATCCTGCCTCCCCTTTCCGACGACCCGTAGGCCACGCGCCTCCTGTACGCCAGCTCCATGAGGTATGCGCAGTTCCTCGGGCCGTGGAGGATGGCTGCGGCATCCGTTATCTTCATGGCGCCGTCGGCGGCGCCGTGGGACGTGCAGGCGGGCATGACGAACTCGCCCACATAGGTGAGGTTCCTCTCCGAATCGAATCCCTCGAACGTGCAGTTCCTGCGTCTCGACCCGCCCCCGTCGTTCCTGATGGGCCTGCCGGCCGCCAGGTCGGTCATGGCGTCCTCCGAGAGGGGTTTCGGAACGAACAGTTCCGGAGACGAGCGGACGAGATTCGCCAGGTCCTCGAGTCTCTTCGCCTCGTCCGATCCCGGGAACAGGGAGGACAGCACCTCCCCGGATGCTTCGGCGTCCGAGAACAGCTGGGATCTCGGAAGTTCGCACACTATCGGGAGGCCGACGGCCTCCGCGAAGCGTTTCACCTGGATCTCCTCCCCCGGATCGCCCCTGCGGTTGAGGATAAGGCCCATGACGCAATTCCCGGGGTTGATGTTCGCCAATCCTCTCAGGATGTTGTTCGCGGCGAACAGGGACATGAACTCGCCGGATGTGATTATGAGCACGGCGTCGCAGTTCCCGGCCCTGACCGGGATGGAGAACCCTCCGCACACCACGTCGCCCAGGACGTCGCACACGCGGTAGTCGGCATCGATATCGGAGATTCTGGAGAACAGCATCTCCATGCCCTTGCCGGCGCATCCCCTGCCCGGTTCAGCCCCTCCGCATTCCACGCACAGTATCCCGTCGGTCCCCTTGCAGACGGGGTCCGCGGACGTGTCCGAAGAGAAGGTTCTGATGCTCTCTCCGCGCATCAGCAGTCTGGTGGAGTCGTGCTTGGGGTCGCAGCCCACGTGGAGAACGCTGCTCCCGTCCTTCGACAGGAGATACGACAGATTCGCCGACACTGTGGATTTCCCTATCCCGCCCTTCCCGTAGACCGCTAGACTGTACACGCCGGAACATGCGACTGGATGTATAATCCAATATCGGCGGACATGTATTACAGCCCCGTCCGGACAAGGTTTATGATGCGTGACGCTTCATCGCCGTCTGTTACAGAGGTGGCGGAGGACGATTCTGAGATATCTGCGCGGGAGGGACTGGGCGATGATCGCATGCTGCTTCGTGCTCATTGTGTCCCAGGTCTACCTCGATCTGCGCATCCCGGAGTACATGTCCGAGATCACCTACCATCTCCAGACCGGGGATGCGACCGACGTGGTCGCCAGGTGCGGACGCAACATGCTGGTCTGCGCCTTCGTAAGTCTCGGGCTGGCGATATGCACGTCCGTTCTGGCATCCCGCGTGTCGAGCGCCCTGTGTCGCACCCTGAGGGAGCTGCAGTTCCGCAGGATACAGACCTGGTCCAGGCAGGACCTGGACTCCTTCTCCGTGGCTTCTCTCATAACCCGCTCGACCAACGACGTCTATCAGATACAGCAGTTCTTCGGGCGTGCGGTCAACATGGTGATCAAGGCGCCGATCCTGGCGGTGTGGGCGGTGTTCAAGATCGCTTCCAGCGCGTTCGAGTGGACCGCCGTCACCGCGGTGGCGATGCTGATCCTGCTGGCCTCGATATCGTTCATTCTCTGGCGCGGGATCCCGTACGTCAGGAGGATGCAGTGGTTCGTCGACGCCGTGAACGCGGAGACCCGCGAGGAGCTGGAGGGCATGCGGACCATTCGCGCCTACAACGCCGAGGAGAGGACCATCGGGAAGTTCGACAGGTCGTCCGACGACCTGAGGGACAACGCGGTCAGCGCCGTCCGCATAATGTCGGCCATGCACCCCCTCGCCTCGTCCATGATGAGCTTCCTCACCATGGCGATCTACTGGGTCGGGGCGGTGGTCATCAACGCCGCTTCCGGGAACACGGGGGAGCAGATGATCCTGTTCTCCGACATGATCGTATTCACGTCCTACGCCACCATGGTACTGTCGTCCGTGATGATGGCAACGGGCATCCTGAGGGCGTTGCCGAACATCGTGGTCGCTTCGAAGAGGATCGGAGAGGTCATAACCCACGAATCGCCGATAAAGGACGGCCTCCTCTCGGCATCGGACGCGACGGATCCCGGGGCGGTCTCCTTCGACCACGTGTCGTTCACGTACCCGGGCACCGACGCCGAGGTGCTCCACGACGTGTCGTTCAGCGTCGGGAGGGGGGAGACGCTGGCGATAATCGGGCCGACGGCCAGCGGCAAGTCCACCGCCATGGCGCTGATCGCCCGTCTCTACGATGTATCCTCCGGGACCGTGTCCGTGGGAGGGGTGGATGTCAGGGACTACCGCGAGGACGAGCTCAGCTCGATGCTCGGATACGTCCCGCAGACCGCGGTGGTGTTCACCGGGTCCATGAGGGACAACGTCTGCTACGGCGGCGCCGAAGGCACCGACGGGGAGACGATGCGCGCGCTGGAGATAGCGCAGCTGGACGAACTGGTCCACAGACTGCCGGAGGGACTGGATTCCGATGTGTCGCAGCACGGATGGAACCTCTCCGGGGGGCAGAAGCAGAGGCTGTCCATAGCCCGCGCGGTCCGTAAGGACCCTCCGATATACCTGTTCGACGACACGTTCTCTGCGTTGGATTCCAAGACCGACCGCGACCTGCGCCTCGCGCTGGCCAAGGAGACCTCCGGGGCCACCAAGATCATAGTGGCGCAGAGGGTCGGCACCATACTCGACGCTGACCGGATCATAGTCCTGGACGGCGGGTCGGTGGTCGGATCCGGTAGGCATTCTGAACTGATGGAGACCTGCGACCTCTACCGCGAGATCGCCATGTCGCAGCTGGAGGATTTCGATGACCGACCGCGAGAGGGGCGTCAGGGTCCCGCCCAAGGGGCCGTCGTGGACCCGCGGGGACGACAAGCCCAGGAGCCTGACGGGCGCCATGAGGGCGCTGGTCGCGTACATGGGGAGGGAGCGCCGCGCGGTGGCGCTGGGGATGATCTTCAGCCTCGTCGGTACCCTGCTGGCGCTCATCGGCCCCCAGTTCCTGGAGGCGATGACCGACGGGATTTCCGACGCGATATCCGCAGGCACGTCCATAGATACGGGGTGGATCGCCCGCATCGGCGCCACGCTCTTCATCATCTACGCGCTGAGCATGCTGTTCAACTTCGGCGAGGCGTACATCATCGGCGCCGCATCCGAGCGCATAGGCGACAGGATGCGCAAGGACCTGTCCCGCAAGTTCACCCGCCTGCCCTCGTCGTACCTGGAATCCCATCAGATAGGGGATTCCATGAGCCGCGTCACCAACGACACGGACACCGTCCGGAAGGGCGCGGCCGAGAGCATATCGTCCACGATCAACGCCATGTTCTCCATTGCCGGGGCGCTGGTCATGATGGTCTACACCGGCTGGATGCTGGCGATATTCGCGGTCATCCCCACCCTGGTCGGCATGGCCGTCATCTACACGGTGACGCACCGCAGCCAGAGGTTCTTCGTCGCCCAGCAGAGGGACCTCGGGAGGATCAACTCCATCGTGGAGGAGACCTACTACGGCCACGACATAGTCAAGACCTACAACAACTGGGACCGCAGCAACGCCGAGTTCGACGGCGTGAACGAGGACCTGTTCCAATCGTCGTTCAGGGCCAGGGTCCTGACCAGCATGATGCCCCAGCTCATGGGGTTCATCGGGAACCTGGGGTACGTGATCGTCTGTGTGGTCGGGTCCATCCTGATTCTCGACGGGAGCATCTCCTACGGAGTGATCGCCGCGTTCATCGTGTACATCAAGATGTTCAACCAGCCCGTGGCCGAGATGGCGGACATTATCGCCAGGATGCAGTCCGTGGCGTCGGCCTCCGAGCGCGTCTTCGCCTTCCTGGACCTTCCGGAGATGGACCCCGACCCGAGGCTGGAGGGCTTCGTCCGCGCCGAGGGCAGGGTGCAGTTCAGGAACGTCCGCTTCGGGTACCGTCCCGACATGGAGATCATCCACGGATTCGACCTGGACGTGGAGCCCGGATCCACGATAGCGATAGTCGGGCCCACCGGGGCCGGGAAGACCACCATGGTGAACCTGCTCATGCGCTTCTACGACCCGGATTCCGGGGAGATCCTGATAGACGGTATACCGACGTCCAGGATGTCCAGGGCCCAGGTCAGGGAGCAGTTCTCCATGGTGCTGCAGGATTCGTGGATATTCGAGGGCACGTTCCACGACAACATCGCCTACACCACGCCCGGCGCCACGAGGGAGGATGTGGAGGAGGCCTGCAGGACGGTCGGGATAGACGGGTACATACGCTCCCGTCCAGAGGGCTACGACACGGTCATACGCGACGGATCGGGGCTGTCGGTGGGTCAGAGGCAGCAGATCGCCATCGCGCGCGCCATCGTCAAGGACGCGCCGATGATCATACTGGACGAGGCCACCAGCTCCGTCGACACCCGCACCGAGCGCAGGATCCAGCAGGCCATGGATAGGATGACCGACGGCCGGACGTCGTTCGTGATAGCGCACCGCCTGTCGACGATCAGGAACGCCGACAGGATCCTGGTGATGGTCGGCGGGGAGATCGTCGAATCCGGGACCCACGAGGAGCTCCTGGCGCTCAACGGGTATTACAGGACTTTGCACGACGCGCAGTTCGAGGAGTCGGACCGAGGGCGATCGCAGGTCGGCCTTCTCCATGAGGATGGTCGGGATCTTGCCGTCGAACGCGAC
>CAVJLK010000014.1:0-31301 GCA_963650175.1 Ruminococcus sp. CAG:579
GTCTGGCACATTGGGTTTTTTATCCTATGTTCACGATACATAGGACATGGATGGATGCGTCGGACGCAAGGAGGAACTGGCATTCCTCGAGGGTCTTTGGGAGAAGGTACCGATGTCGTGCGCGGTGTGCGGCCGCCGTCATCTGGGGAAAACGGCCCTCCTGAAGGAGTTCGCCAAGGACAAGGATCATATCTACATCACCGGCACCCAGGGTCTTCGCTCCGACAATCTGGAGGAGATCAACCGCGCGTTGAGCGAGTTCTCCGGCAAGAAGGAGAAGGTCTCGGATCTGATGGACCTCTTCCCGCGCATCAAGGAGATCTGCGGGAGGCGCAAGGTCGTCGTGATCATCGACCGCGTCTCGGACCTCGCATCCAATTTCGAGGAGATCAGTCCGATCATCCGCAACTTCATGGGCCGGGAGATGGGGAGCACGCACATCCTCCTCGTGGTCTGCGACGACGACAACTCGCTCTTCGGGCGCTTCTACTACACCCTGGAGCTCAAGCCCATGAGCTACATCGAGTGCAAAGGCTTCCATCCGGGATACACGCCCCTCCAGCAGCTCATGGTCTACTCCATGGTCGGGGGCACCCCGGCGTACCACCATCTGTTCGGGAGCAGGGATCCGGAGGAGGTCATCCGCGACGAGATGTTCGACCACATGTCCGTGTTCTCCCTCGAGGCCGAGGGCATGATGTACTCGGATACGATGACCGCGGGCGGAGGCACCAAGATCCTGTCCGCTCTGGCGGGCGGGGCGGAGAGCCTGCGCGAGATAACGGCCAGGACCGATCTGCCATCGTCGTTCTGCTCGAAGATGGTCGAGGAGATGGAGCACAGGGGGCTCGTCCTGAAGGAGGTGTCCTCGGGACTGTCCCGCAGGGCCGTGTACTCGATCAACAGCAACATCCTCAAGTTCTACCACCAGGTGGTCTACAAGTACACGCACATGGTGGAGTTCGAATCCCCGGAGAAGGCCTACGAGGCGGCCCGGAAGGACATCGCGGCGTACATGGAGCGCGGTTTCAAGTCCGTGTGCATGGACTACGTGACGAACAACTACGACTACAAGTTCATCGGGAAGCTCAGGAAGAAGGACGACACCGTCGACACGGTCATCGACTTCCTCGCATCGATATCGCAGAACGGGCGCGACTCGGTCATGGTGGCCAGGTGCAGGCTGTACGGGGAGCCGGTCGGCAAGGCCGACCTGGAGGAGCTCATGGACCGCGCCAGGAAGGTCGACGGGTCCAGGAAGACCTATGCGCTGTTCTCGGCCGCGGGATTCGACCGGGACCTGGTCAAAGCCGCCGGGAAGGGCGGGGACGTGGTCCTCGTGACCCTGGAGCAGGTCTACGTAGGGTGAGCATGGGATTCATCCTCTCCATCGACGCGGGGACCACCAGCGTCCGCGCGATGGCTTTCGGCCGCAGGGGCGAGGTGCTCGCCGTTTCGCAGAGGAACCTCAGGCAGATCTATCCCGAGCCGGGGCTGGTGGAGCACGATGCCGCCGAGATCTGGAGGTTGTGCAGGGAGACGGTCAACGAGGCGCTGGACAGGTGCCCCCTGGACCGTTCGGAATGCGAAGCAGTGGCCGTGACCAACCAGCGCGAGACCGCGGTCATGTGGGACCGCTGGACCGGGAACCCGCTGTGCAACGCCATCGTCTGGCAGGACCGCCGGACTGGCGGTTTCTGCGATGCGATGATCGCCGACGGATACGATGCGGAGGTGTTCGGGCTCACCGGGCTCCACATCGACCCGTACTTCACCGGGACGAAGCTCAGATGGATGCTGGACAACGTCCCCGCGGCGAGGGACGCGGTGGCGTCCGGCAGGGCGCTGGCGGGAACCGTGGATTCTTGGCTGATCTGGAATCTGACCGGCGGGAGGGAGCACGTCACCGACCACTCCAACGCTTCGCGCACGATGCTGTTCGACATCTCGAAGCTGGATTGGGACGACGGGCTGCTCGAGATGGTGGGGGTCCCGCGCGAGATCCTCCCGGAACCGCGTCCGACCGGGTGCATCCTGGGGACCACGGATTCGTCGGTGGCCGGGATCGAGGTGCCGATAGCGGCATCCATGGGGGACCAGCAGGCCGCCCTCTTCGGGCAGCAGTGCTTCTCCGAGGGGGACGTGAAGGTCACGTTCGGGACCGGCGGGTTCCTGCTGATGAACATAGGGCCGGAACCCCTGCATTCGGACAACGGCCTCCTGACCACGGTCGCTTGGACCTCCGGAGGGAGGACCGATTATGCGGTGGAGGGATCGATCTACATCGCCGGCGCGGCCGTCCAGTGGCTCAGGGACGAGCTGCAGATCGTGGAGGCCTCCTCGGAGACTGAGCGCATGGCGGAGAGCGTGCCGGACACCGGCGGTTGCACCGTCGTGCCCGCGTTCTCCGGACTGGGCGCGCCTCATTGGGACCAGGGCGCCCGCGGGATGATCATGGGATTGACGAGGGGGACCAACAGGAACCATCTGGCGAGGGCCGCCCTGGAATCCATCGCGTTCCAGGCGTGCGAGGTCGTTGACGCCATGCGGGCCGACTCCGGCAAGGAGGTGCCGTCCATCCGCGTGGACGGGGGAGCGAGCGCCAACGGGTTCCTCTGCAGGTTCCTGGCCGACGTCACCGGCGTGAGGGTCGTGAGGCCCAAGGTCATCGAATCCACCGCCCTGGGGGCGGCGTACATGGCCGGATTGACCGTCGGGTTCTGGAACGACCGCGGCGAACTGGCCGAGAACTGGTCCCTCGACAGGGAGTTCATCCCTTCGATGTCGGAGGACGAGCGCTCTGAGCGTATGGCCGGGTGGAGGAAGGCGGTCGAGTGCGCCAGAGCCTGGTCGGAGATCTGCGGAAGGTCGCCGTGAGCGCATCATTCGACTTTTGCGTCGACAATATATAAACGAAGATTCGTGATGAGTCTTCATGAAGAAGGTCCCGATTGGAGTCCAGGATTTCAAGAAGCTCCGCGATTCGGGATCATATTTAGTCGACAAGTCGAGATTCATTGACGAGATCCTCAGCAGGGGTGCCGAAGTGCTCGTCATCACCCGTCCCAGACGTTTCGGGAAATCGCTGAACCTGTCCATGCTCGACGCGTATCTGAACGAGGACTATTCCGGCAACAGTTGGTTCGAGGACCTCGATATATCCGTCATGCGTCCGGACGATCCTGAGAAGAACTCCAATGCGGTGATCCATCTGGACATGAAAGGTCTCGGGGACGGCACGTTCGGGCAGTTCGTCTACCTGTTCCGGGACAGGATGGCGAAGCTCTACCTCAGCAACCTGGAGTTCGAGAACGCCGACGATATCAGGCGCGATCCCGGGATCCTGTTCCCCGCACCGGAGACCGATGAAGGGCTGACCAGGCTGATGACCTCCCTGTCCGATCTGATGGCGGAGGTCCGCAGGCGCCGGAACAAGGACGTCATCCTCCTGATCGACGAATACGACGATGCCGCGAACAAGGCCGATGACGAGCTGAGCGCGGACGGGAAGAAGACGAACCGCCGCAGGATACTGGATTTCCTGGGAACCGCGCTGGGTTCGGCACTGAAAGGCAACGCCGATCTCAGATTCGCGATCCTCACGGGGGTCATGAGGATCGGCAAGGAGAGCATCTTCTCCGGTCTGAACAACTTCATGGTCGACACTGTGTTCGATTCGAAGTTCAGCGAATCGTTCGGTTTCACCGATGAGGACGTGAAGCGGATCTGCGCCGATTACGGCCATCCGGAGAGGTACGGGGAGGCCAGGCAATGGTACGACGGATACCGGTTCGGCACGGCGGACGTGTACAACCCCTGGAGCATTCTCAACTACGTCGATTCGGGATTCGAGCCCAGGTCGTACTGGGCGGGGACCAGTGGCAACGACATCATCGACAATCTGATGGACGATCTCAGCGCCGACGTCTTCGACAATCTGGAGAGGATCGTCAAGGGCGAGGAGGTCTCCCAGGCTCTCAGCGACACGGTGGTCTACGAGGATGTGCTTCACGGAGGGGACGCCAGCGACCTGTTCTCCGTCATGGCCTTGTCCGGATACCTCCGTGCCGTATCGACGGGGAAAACGGACGAATACGACCTCTCGATACCCAATCTGGAGGTGTCCAAGGTCTTCAAGGAGATGTTCGTCAGACGCATGGGCGCTTCCGGCAGGAGGGTGAGGGATCTCGAGAAATCCATCATCGCGGGCGATCCTGGCAGAGTCTCCGATCTGCTGGAGGGATTCGTGATGTCGATCGATCCGAAGGTGATGGCCCATGAGCATGCGTACGAGATCCTGTGCATAGGGCTGCTCATGCATCTGCAGGGGCCGTACGAGGTCTCCAACGAGATCCATCGGGGGAAGGGGTACTGCGACATCCTCCTCAAGAGCACCGTCCGCGGATTCCCGCACGCGCTCATCGAGCTGAAACGCTGGAAGGAGAACGATCCCGGCATCGATGCGCTGGTCGAACAAGGTCTGAAGCAGATCCACGACAAGGCGTACACCCATCGGCTGGAGGGGACGGTGCTGCTGTACGGGATCGCGTTCCGCGGGACCGACGTCTCCGTCAAGAGCGAGACCGTCGTGTTGTGAGAGCAGTAGGTGGGTCTGCCCGGATTTGAACCGGGGTCAATGGCTCCCAAAGCCACAAGTATACCAAGCTAGCCCACAGACCCGCATGCGCTCGATTGTCAGACGGGTAATTAAGCCTTCGTCATCTCTCCCAGGGCATCCTCGGGTCGAGGAGCTCGGTGAGGAGCGACGGGTCGGCCATTTCCAGCGTATCGCCGTGTCCGAGGACCGTCATGGCCGTCGGATCCATGTCCTTCCCCATGCCGGACCTCACAGCCTCCTTATCCAGCATCGCGACCGCCTCGGTGTACTGGCGCGGGGCGACGACCGTCCATGCGCCGTCCTCGATGAAAGGCTCTCCGTAGGGGTTCCCTCTCCATTTCTTCAGGAATCCTTCGGAATCCGCCCATGCTGGGGGGCCCCTGTGCTTGCGGGTCGCGGACAGCGTATCGGCTTCCAGCTCGAACACGATGTCCATCCTCGACTCGGTCATGG
The DNA here is from genome assembly GCA_963650175.1 of Ruminococcus sp. CAG:579. Classification (GTDB taxonomy): domain Archaea; phylum Thermoplasmatota; class Thermoplasmata; order Methanomassiliicoccales; family Methanomethylophilaceae; genus Methanoprimaticola. The sequence continues at coordinate 5,072 of CAVJLK010000014.1, forward strand.
AATGGACCGCGCGGACGACGGCGAAGCCCTGTTCGCAGAGCTTCCTCCCGAGCGCGTACTGCGTCTTCCAGAGCTGCGACTGGAGGTTGTCCTCTATCAGACCGCCGGGTCTGGGGAACGACACGGACACCAGACGGGTTCCGCGGGATTCCGTGGCGGATGCCAGCCACTCGCGGGATTTGGGCGCGAGCGGATCCGGGAAGAAGAACTCCATCCTCGGTTCCGCCAGGTACGCCCTGGCGGCCGTTATGAAGAGCGACAGGGTGTCCACATGGACCGCGGAGGCGGCGTTGCGCTTGTTGTCCACCGGGTCGTAGACCACGAGCGGGGCGTCGAAGTCCGGACCCTTTCCGTCGACCTCGATCCTGGTGCCGTTCCTCCAATGGGAGGCGGCCTGCAGGACGCCGTCGAACGAACCGAACCTGACCACGAGTATCTCGCACAGGTATCCGGAGAAACCCCTGGAGTCCTGTTCGGCCCCGTAGGCGCCGATGCCTTTCATGAACTTCTTCAGCAGGCGGACCTGGTCGCACCCGTCGTCGGTCAGATGGGATCTGATGAACTGCGTGTGGAACGGCGTGCGGTCCACGGCGCTCTTCATGTGCTCCGTGCTCCTGATATGGAAGCACGGCACCATGTCCACGTCCAATCCCTCGTACACCCCGCGGGTGTACGGGTGGTCGGAGTACATCCTGATGCCGTGGAGTATGTCCTCCCCGGCCTTCAGGCCGACCCTCTTCAGCTCCTCCGGGTCGGTGTCCTCCGGGAACAGCAGGAACAGGTCGAGATCGGGATCGGACAGGTACGTGTTCTTGGAGAAGGAGCCCGTGAACCTGGCCTCGACGTCCAGCCCGTGGGATGCGACGTACGATTCGACCTCCGCCTTCAGGCGGGACGCCCTGTCCTGGATGGACGCGACCGTCTCCGGGGACGGCACGATGCGCTTCAGGACCTCCTTCTCCAATCCGTTCATGGGCAACACCTAACGATTGTCGGATAGTTAAAATGGACGGGCCAGAGGCCCGTCCGGTTCAGGGTTTGAACCCGCACCTTCCCATGACGACGGCCGCGTTGGGGTCCGAGGGGACCATGGGGAGCGCGTGCTCGTCCGGGTTGCACATGATCTCCACGATGCAGCTCCTCCCGCAGTCGCGGGCGTGCTTCAGCGCATCGCCGATCTCTCCCGGTCTTTCGACGCGGATGCCCTCGGCCCCGAAGGCCTCGGCCATCTTGACGAAGTCCGGTTCGCACTTGAGCGTCGTGGCGGAGTACCTCTCGTTCCAGAAGAGCTTCTGCCACTGCCTCACCATTCCGAGGGTGCCGTTGTTCAGCAGGACCACTGTGACCGGAAGGTCCTCGGCGAGGGACGTGGACATCTCCTGCATGACCATCTGGAACCCGCCGTCGCCGGTGATGGCGATGACGTTCTTGTCCGGTTTGGCGGCCTTGGCGCCGATGGCGGCCGGGAGGCCGTAGCCCATGGTGCCGAAGGTCCCCGAGGAGAGGAACTGGCGGGGATGCTCGATGTTCAGGTAGTGCATGGCCCACATCTGGTTCTGGCCGACGTCGGTGGTGACGATCGTGTCGTCGTCCAGGATCCTGTTGATCTCGTGCATCACCATTTGGGGCGCGATGGGGGACCCGTCGACCACCATGCCGCAGTCGCAGCGCTTCTTGGCGTCCTGCGCCCTGGAGGTCCAGTCGGGCGCCGTCCCGACAGCGTTGAGGCGGTCGAGGATCATGCGGATCGCCTTGGCTGCGTCGCATTGGAGGTTGGCGCAGCGGTGGCCGTGCTTCCCGAACTCCGTCGCGTCGACGTCGATGTGGACGACCCTTCCGTCGGGGTCCTTCATGCGGCACTTCTTGCCGTAGGTCCTGTCGGAGAACCTGCTCCCGACGGAGATCACCAGGTCGGCGTCGTTCATCATGGTCATGGCGGCCATCCTGCCGTGCATCCCCAGGGGGCCCATGTTGAGCCCGTAGGACGACGGGACCACTCCCATCCCCATGAGGGTGGTGTCCACCGGCGCGTTGAGGCGCTTGGCCAGCGCCATGACCTCCTCCGAGGCGTTCACCGCCCCTCCTCCGACGAGGATGAGGGGGCGCTTCGCCTCCCTGATCCATTGGACGGCCTCCTCGAAGTCGCTGAGGTCCTCCTTCCAGGGCTTGATGAAATACTCCTCGTCCAGGATGGACGGGTCGATGGACGAGTTCATCTGGTCCACCGGCAGGTCGATGTGCACCGGTCCGGGGCGTCCGGTCTGGCAGATCTGCCACGCCTCGGTTATGGCGTGGGGCAGCCTGTTGACGTCGAGGACCCTGAAGTTGTGCTTCGTGATGGGCATCAGGAGGCTGTACGCGTCGACCTCCTGGAACGCCCCGAGTCCGAGGGAGCCCACCCCGACCTGTCCGGTCAGGGCGATCATGGGGACGGAGTCGGCGTAGGCCGTCGCCACGCCGGTGACCAGGTTCGTGGTCCCCGGTCCGCTGGTGGCGATGCACACGCCCGGCTTCCCGCTGGCGCGTGCGTACCCGTCGGCCATGTGGGCGGCGCACTGCTCGTGCCTGACCAGGATGTGCCTCAGGTTCGAATCGTAGAGCTCGTCGTAGATGGGGATGACGCTTCCGCCGGGATATCCGAATACGGTCTCGACGCCCTTGCGCTCGAGCATCGTCACCAGTGCCTTGGTCCCCTTCATAGGTATCGGGACACCCTAGAAGGGTGCTGTAAAAAAGCGTATGGGTCGCATCTCGCGCGACCGATGGAAGAGGCCGGACCCGCCCGGGAAGGGCGGATCCGATCAGAAGTTGAAGGGCTCGTTGATGAGCAGGATGCAGATGCCGAGCGCGAGGACCAGGAACAGCAGGTAGTTGCCGGCCATGGACTTGGTCTCGACCATGTCCATCCTGAATCCGCAGGCGGAGAGGATCTTGGTGAGGGACGCGCACACCGCGAACGAGATGACGGTCGCGATGATCCATCCGTAGTCGCCGATGTTGAACGAGACGGCGGCTCCGATGATCCCGGTGACGATCGCCAGGACCATGACCACGACGAAGATCTTCGTCATGTAGAGGTCCTTGAGGATGAACTCCCTCTCGTTGAACTCCGTGGGGGTGAACTCGTACTCCTCTTCGGGCTTTTCCGTTATCCGCCTCTTCTTCTTGGCCATCGCGTCCGCATCCTGGTTCTGTTTTTAAACCCTTTCTTATTCGTCGCGCGCGGTCCCGAATTCGGTCCTGGCGTGCTTCAGAGCCTCGATCACCGGGAGCGGCTTCCCGAGGAGGAACGTCTCCAGCGCCCCTCCGCCGGTGCTCACGTAGGAGAAGCGGTCCGCGAGGTCGAACCTCTCCGCCGCGCCTCCGGTGTGCCCCCCTCCGATGACGGACTGCCCCCCGCTGTCCACCATGGCGGCCATGATGATGCGGGTGCCAACCTCGAAGCCGTCCTTCTCGATCATCCCGGCCGGGCCGGACATGAAGCTGGTCTTGGACGACATGACGACCTTGCGGAACTTCTCCGCCGAGGCGTCGCCGATGTCCAACGCCGGCTCTTTGGTGGGGAGGTCCCCGATGTTCACGGATACGCGCTTCCCGTCCCTCTCGACGGCGACGTCCACGGGAAGGAGCACCCTCTGCCCGTATCTGGACAGGATGTCCTTCGCGGCCTGGAGTTTTTCCGGCGTAAGCTCGTCCTTCAGGACGTTCATGCTCGCCTCCCCGATGTCCACTCCGCGCGCCAGGAGGTAGGCGTTCCCGACGAGTCCCACGAGGATGACCGTGTCGGCCATCCCGCTCCCGAGGACCCTGTCGATCATGTCCGACACATCCCCGAACTTCGCCCCTCCGAGGATGAACACGGAGGGTCTGCGGGGGTTGCCGAAGATCGCGTCCAGGGCGTAGAGCTCCTTGGCCATCAGCCTGCCGGACGCGGAAGGCACCTTCGCCTCGAATCCGACGAGGGAGCACTGCGACCTGTGGGCGGCGCCGAAGGCGTCGCAGACGTAGTAGTCGATGAGCGGAGCCAGGGTCTTGACGATCTCCCCCTCGGAGTGCATGGCCATGTCGCCCTTGGCGGTCTCGCTGTCCATCGACCTGACGTTCCCCAGCAGGAGCACGTGCCCCGGTTGGAGGTTCCTTATCGCATCCACGGCCTTCCCGCCGATGACGTCGTCGACGTACTCCACGGGCATGCCGAGGTGCCTCGAGAGCAGTTCGGCGTGCTGCTCGAGCGGTATGAAGTCCCACCCGCCCTTGCGGCTCTGGTGGGCGAGCATGACGACCTTGGCCCTCTTGCCGGCCAGCTCCCTGACGGTGGGGACGATCCTCCTGATCCTCGCGTCGTTGACGATGCGGAGGGTCTGCTTGTCCAGGGGGCAGTTGATGTCCACCCTGAGCAGAACCGTCCTGTCCCGGTAGTCGAAATCCTCCAGGGTGTTGAACTGCTTCTCCAATCGAATCGCCTCACATCTTCCCGATGCCGAGGGCCGCGTCCGTCCTGGACACGGACTCCGCGGGGTCCTGGACCATCTTGCACATGGACCTGATGCAGTCCACGTTCTCGGGGATCACGTCGGATTCCTGGTGGACCGCCTGGTAGTAGTAGAGGGTGTTGCCGACCGCCTTCACGCCGTCCTCCCAGACGACGATCTCGTACATGTCGGAGCGGTCCCTGCCGAGGTCGCGGGCCAGCTCCATCACCTGGGCGGTGGATTTGATGCCGTCGGAGCTCTTCACCAGCCTGACCCTCGGGGAGCTCCTCAGGATCTCCAGGACCTCCTCGGTGGTGGTGTCGCGCGACAGCTGCGCCACGACGGTCTGCACGTGCATCAGGGTGGTGGACGCCTTGACGGCCATGGTGCTGATGTTCAGCCAGGGCATGACGCTCTGCACGTCGGGGCCGTGGTGGGTCGGGAGCTTGACGGAGGGCTCGAGGCCGTTGACGGGCCCGGATTTGCTGTCGCCGGGGTCAACGGCGCGCCTGACGATCGTGACGAACGCGCTCTTGATCTTGAGCTCCCTGTCGATGGGGTACAGCGTCCTCAGCAGGGCGGTCGTGTTGCAGGAGACCACCCTGGACAGCTGGGCCCCCCATGATTCCGCGTAGTTCGCGGTGGAATTGAAGGAGATGCCGGTGAGGCTGTGGTCCTCCCCGCCCTGGAAGATGGCCTTGACCCCTGCGGCCTTGTACATGTCCCTGTAGTACTCGCCGACGGTCCCGGGGGTGCAGTCGACCACGATGTCGACCTTCTCGAGCATGTCCTTGACGGTGCCGGAGATCGGCACGTCGGCCTTGGCGAAGGCTTCGACGCTCTCCTCGGGGACGTAGAGCCCGTAGCCCTTGGAGAGGGCGTCCTTGGCCTCGTAGTTGGGCCTCGTCTTGGTGATCCCGACGAGCTCCATATCGTCCTGCTTGGCGATGGCCGTGGCCACCCTTTTCCCGATCGTGCCGTAGCCGTTGACTCCAACCCTGACCTTCGACATGTGTACTACCTGGTCTGCGGTTATGTGCGGGCGCTTTATTAGGACTATGCCCTGCGCACAGGGCGGAGGATTCTGGAGGGACCGGCCAGGATTCATGTCAAGCTAAGGATAAGGATAGAGTACTCGAATGCCATCAAGTTGTCATGGAGCTGAAACTCAAGGGAGTTGGAATCGTCCCGGAGGCCGTGATCCGCATCGATGGACTGACGGTCTTGCTCGGAGAGAACGGGACGGGCTCGAGCACTGTTCTGAAGGCGCTGTACGCCGTCGCCGAGGCACCGGTGGGATTCAGTGACAAGAAGGAACGGGCCATCAGTGATGCCATCGACGATCTGTTGGGCGACAGTCATGTCAGGATGTCCGACGCGCAACGGGACAGAGTTTGGCGTTCGGTCCATGAACGTCTGCATTCGGACGAACCGGGCGCGTTGCTTTCGGAACTGACCGAGATTCTGAACGATTCCGGGATCTCGGCTCAGAACGTTCAGGACATCATCTGGGCGGTGCGGGATATACTCGAAGGACAGACCGACGACGAATTGATCAGGACATCGACGAAGCGGAATCTCGAGGCCGAATTCTCCTCGATAAGGCAGGTCAGGGATCTGAGGTCCGACACAGAGGCCGAGATTGCGATATCCGCCGACGGGTTCCAGTACGGCGTTTCCATCGACTCCAAGAACGAATGCAGGTGGAGCGGATCGATCAAGAACGCGTTTCCATCCGTGATGTATTACGACACGCCATACATATTCGATATAGACAGCTTCTGTTCGGTCGGCGGCCACCGTATCGATCTGGCCAAGGCCCTGGTCCCGCGCAATGTCGGTCTGGCCGTCGAGCTGGCTACCAAGTCAAACGCAGAACGTTTCGAGAAGGTAATGAAAGAGGTCATCGACGGGGAGTTCAAATCCGATAAGCATCAGATGAATTACGTATCCGCCGATGGAATCCAATTGAACATCTCGAATCTGGCTGCCGGAGCCAAGGTGTTCGCGGTCCTCCAGCTGTTGGTTCAGAACGGATTGCTGAATCCCGAGACCCTGTTGCTCCTGGATGAACCCGAAGCACACCTCCATCCGAAATGGCAGAACCTCCTCGCGAGACTCATCGTCCTTCTAGCCAAGGATATGGGAGTCAGAGTGGTAATGACCACCCAAAGCCCGCAACTGCTCCTGGCCGTCCAGGCGTTCTCCATGGAGTACGGACAGGACGCCTCCCACTACCTGTTGGAGAGGAGGGACGGAGGCATCGGCATACGCGATCTCGACGGAGACCTCTCGGTTGTCTACTCGGAAATGGCCGACGCCTTCGGAGAGGTCGACGATCTGTACTGGAATCACGTGGACGACGGGGGCCCGACCTCGGATGGGATTCGGGCCCGTCCCATTTTCTGAACGGTCTCGCAAGGTGATGCGGGCGCTCTCCGCGAGACGGTCGCCGGCAGGATTCTCCGATTCATTTCGTGATCGTCGCACCCCCCGCTATGATTAAGAAACCCGCCCGCGATGCCAGCGCGGAGGAATCGAATGAGAGGCACAGAAGCGCTCCTTACGATGCTGGAGGAGAGAGGCGTCGACACGATCTTCGGATACCCCGGAGGAAGCGTCCTATCCATCTACAACGAGCTGCTGGACTCCGACATCAGGCACATCCTGGTCAGGCACGAGCAGTGCGCCGCCCACATGGCGGACGGATACGCGAGGGCCAAGAACGTGCCCGGGGTCTGCCTCGCCACGAGCGGGCCGGGGACCACCAACCTGGTTACCGGCATAGCCACCGCCTTCGCCGATTCCGTGCCGATGATCGCATTGACCGGCCAGGTCGCCGCCGGGTCCCTCGGGCAGGGGGCGTTCCAGGAGGTCGACGCGTACAGCCTGCTGATGCCGATCACCAAGCACAGCTACAGGGTCCTGGACGTGAACCGTCTGCCCCACGCCATAAGCGAGGCGTGGGACATCTGCCAGATGGGCAGGAGGGGGCCGGTCCACATCGACATGCCCGTCGACCAGATGGGGAAGGATATGGACCCCGCCCTGATCCACGAGGACTACGGCGTCAAGCCGCTCACCGAGGACCTCTCCGGCGTACAGGAGGCGGTCCAATGGATCCGCGAGTCCGAGAGGCCCCTGATCCTCGTCGGCGGAGGGGCGATAGACGCCTCCGCGGAGGTCATGGAGCTGGCCAGGCTCATGGACGCGCCGGTGGTCAACACCCTGATGGCCATGGGCGTGGTCCCGTCGTCGTACCCGATGAACATGGGCCCTCTGGGGCTCCACGGGAGGCTCGCCGCCATCCAGCTGGCGTCCGAGGCCGATCTCATCATCTCCGTGGGCAGCAGGTTCTCCGACAGGACCTACAGCCCCCACGACCGCATGCAGAGCGGCCGCGTCATCCACATAGACATCGACGCCACCGAGTTCGGCAAGCACAGGCACGCCTGCGTCAACCTCCAGGCGGATGCCAGGAAGGCGCTCAGGGCGCTGATCGGCGCCATGGGCTCCGCGCCCGCCCCGGCTCCGTGGAGCGCATGGAGCGACCATGCCATCTCGTTGAAGAACGCGTCGTACATCGCGCCGGACAACGACGCCGTCCCGATCAAGCCGCAGAGGGTCATGCGGGAGATCAACTCCCTGCTGGACGACGACACCATCGTCACAACCGACGTGGGCCAGAACCAGATGTGGGCCATGCACTACCTGAACATCGAGCATCCCAGGCAGTTCCTCTCCTCGGGGACGTTCGGGACCATGGGATACGGATTGCCCTCGGCCATCGGAGCCAAGGCGGCATGCCCGGACAAGAAGGTCATGACGATCACCGGCGACGGCGGCCTCCAGATGGTCATCCAGGAGCTGGCTACTTCCGTGGCCGATCGCCTTCCGGTCACCGTGGTCCTGCTGAACAACGGATGCCTCGGGATGATCAGGCAGATGCAGAAGCACTACTGGGGCCGCAGGTACAGCTCGGAGGAGCTCGGCGCCGATCCCGACTTCGTCACGGTCGCCAAGGGATTCCACGCGAAGGGCGTCCGCGTCGAGAGGCCCGGAGAGATAAGGGACGCGATCAAGGACGCCCTGGAATCCGACGTCACCACGATAGTGGAGATCATGGTGGACCCGGACGAGGACATCCTCCCGATGCTCCCGATGGATCCGAAGATCCCGATAATCAAGGGCGACTGCCACTTCTGAAGAAGCATCGAGGCCCGGGCCCCGGAGGGCCCGAAGGCCTCATTCCACGAGTCCGCGCTCTTTCAGCGCGTCGATGAGGAGCCTCACGGCGTTCCCGCGGTGGGACACGGCGTTCTTCTCGTCCATAGGGATCTCCGCGAAGGTGCGCTCCCCGTCGTGGGAGAAGATGGGATCGAACCCGAACCCGTCGGATCCCCTCTCTGAATCCGTGATGTATCCCCTGCACACGCCCGTGACGACGATCCGCTCTCCTTGGAGGTCGCATCCGATGCAGCATCTGAACTCCGCCCCGCGGTCCTCGACGCCGTCCATGAGCTTCAGCAATCCTTTGTTCCCGATGGTCTTCTGGGCGTATGCCGACCATACCCCGGGGAATCCCTTCAGGGCGTCGACGAACAGTCCCGAGTCGTCGATGATGAAGTCGCGGATGCCCTCGGCGATTATGGCGTCCATCCCCTTCTCGACCACCTCTTCGAGGTGCGATGTCTGGACCTCGTCGTAGGGATGGCGCAGGTGGACCATCTCGATGCCGTACGCGGACAGCTCCCTCTCGTACTCCCTGACCTTCCCCGGATTCGATGTGATGACGCTGAGCTTCACGTGTATCTCCCCCTGTTCCTGATGTCCTCGACCTTCCTCTTCACGGCATCCGGGTTCCCGATCCCGGCGTAGTACTCATCCATGAGGCAGGAGAACGCCTCCGGCAGATCCACGTGGGCGGACGAGAACGCCCTCTCCAGGAGCCTCAGGTCCACCCCGATGTCCTCCAGTTCGGCGCGGGTCTTCCCCATGGACATGTCTATGAGGCAGATCCCTCCGGACGCGTCGCGGATCATGTTGGACGTGGTGAGGTCCCCGTGGCAGATCCCGGCGGAATGGAGCTTCGCCACCGTCCTCCCGATCTCCCGGCACACGTCGCACGCCTCGTCGGGGTGCCTGTCGAGGTACTCCTTGACGACGGTCCCGTCGATCCTCTCCATGACGATGGAGCATCTGCTCAGGTCCAGGTCGTATATGCACGGAGTCCTGACCCCGGCATCCCTGGCCTCCCGCATGATGCGGGCCTCGCTCCTGGTCCTGGACGAGCGGATGCGCGCGTCCAGCTCCGGCAGGCGGTAGCCCTTGGCCGGGCGGACCTTCTCGACCGCGTCCCTCTCGAGGAATGATACGGGCGTGATGCGGGCCTCGGCGCCCATCGCCTCTCCGGTTCCATCGGACATGCTCCGCCCATGGGGGTGGGCCTATTCGAACCTGCGCATCCTCCGAATCCCAGATGGTTAGGTTTATCTTCTATACGATTCGTGATACGTTCATGAAATACACCATCACGGGTGACAACCTGCAGATGCTCAACGTGGAGATCGAGCAGGGGGAGATCCTGAACTCCGTCGCGGGGGCGATGTCGTACATGACCGGCAACGTCACCCTGGAAGCCAAGGCGAAACAGGGCGTCTGGGGCAGCATCAAGAGGTCCCTCACCGGCGCGTCGCTGTTCCTCGTCCAGTACAGGTCCGAGGGGCGCGGCGTCGTCGGCCTCGCGCATCCCGCTCCAGGGAAGATCATGGACATAGACACCTCGAAGGGCGCGTGGTTTCTCCAGAAGACAGGATACCTCGCATCCGACGACAACGTGGAGCTGGAGCTCGCTTTCCAGAAGAAGCTCTCCTCCGCCCTGTTCGGCGGGGAGGGGCTGATCCTCCAGAAGGTCTCCGGCACCGGGATCGTGTTCATCTGCGGATGCGGGGACTTCGTCGTGAAGGACCTCGCTCCGGGGGAGATCATCAAGGTGTCCACCTCCCACGCGGTCGCGTGGCAGGATACGGTGAAGTACGACATCACGTCCATCGGCGGGATCAAGAACGCGCTCTTCAGCGGCGAGGGGCTGTTCGTCACCACCCTGACCGGACCCGGGAGGGTGGTGCTGCAGTCCATGACCCTGGGCGACCTGGCCATGTCGCTGTACCCGTACATGCCGCAGAGCTCCAGCTGAGGTGGTCTGAATGGAAGACAATGGGATGCATAACGAGAGGAAGGGCACCGGGAAGTCCGCAGTGGGACTCCTGATCATAGTGGTGCTCGTGGTGGCGCTCATCGGCGCCATCGCATGGGCGTTCTCGCAGCCCGGCTTCATGGAGGAGCTGGCGAACGTCCTGATCATCACCGTCGTGGTGCTGGTCATCATCCTGATCATAGCTTACGTGGCGTACGCCGTCCTGGCGGTCGCGTACTACGCCGGCAAGGGCGAGGTCGTCCAGAAGGGCGTGGACCACAGCATCGACGATGTCCGCGGCGTCGAGGGGAGGACCCTCGACGAGAACGGCGACGACATCGTCCCCGAGGAGAAGGGTCGGAACTGACCCGGCAGGGGGAAACCCCTGTCCCTCGGATGAAACCTCTTCATGCTATTCTGCTAAACGGAATGTCATTTCGAAACGGATTTATTAGACTTCATCAATACGGATGAATAGTGTGAGGTAATCATGGCAACGGATCTTTTGGACACGGAGACCTTTTGGGAGGGTGTGAAGAAGGTGGGCCCCGGCTCCGAATTCAGATACAGATGCATTTTTGACCCCACTCCCGTGGTCAAGGAACGGGCTCGCCGTCCAGCTGATTCAGATGAATCAAAGTAAGCATCTGTTGATCATCGCTGGACCGAATGGGTCTGGGGAGTCATCGACCATCACGTCTGCGGATTCGGATTGCAGACATTAGGGTATCAATGAGCCCGGTTCGATTCATAATCGGGGAGGTAGGCATGAAGAGTCTGGTTGATGCGCTCGGAGAGGCTGGTGCGGAGCGTTTCATATTCATCGTGAATAAAGACGGCTCCGACTTCACGCAGTGGAGACGTTCCATCTTCGATGACATGACCGACGATGAAATAATCGAAGGTGCGAAGAAGTACAATCTGGAACACCCCTGGGAAGAAAGCTTCAGGAGACCGCTGAAAAAAGTGATTTGAGGGCAGTCGGGGGCGACGTGTTCAGGCGAATATCTGTCTTGACGACTGATGCTATTCTGGCTTTTTGCGACAGTGGGATTTTCTATATATGCTGTCGTTTTTCAGGAATTCAGATGAGGATTCCGCTCTGCTGCCCAAAGTTCGACCGTCTCCTGGGAGGCGGGATCGAGTCCGGTTGCGTCACCCTGCTCTACGGGGAGGCCGGCGCGGGCAAGACCAACGTCTGTCTTCAGGCGGCGCGCGAGGTGGCGGAGAAAGGATCCAAGGTGGCCTACATCGACAACGAGGGCCTGTCGTCGGAGAGGTTGCAACAGGTCTTCTCCGGCAACGAGGATGCCATGAGAAACATCCTGATCTTCCAGGTCCACAGCCTGGAGGAGCAGACCGACCGCATCGAGAAGATCGGGAAGCTCGCCGAGGTCAAGGCCATCTCCTTCGTGGTGATCGATTCACTCACGATGTTCTACAGGCTGAGGCACGACGAGCCGAAGGCCCGCAACGAGTTCGTCAAGCAGACCGAGCTCCTCCTGGAGATCGCCAGGAAGTACGACATGACCATCCTGGTCACGTCCCAGGTCTACTCCAACATCTCCAACGGGCGCGTCGAGTTCCTCGGCGGCCATGCGCTGAACCACAACGCGAAGACGATCCTCCGTCTGGAGAAGATGGAGAACGGCCGCAGGAAGGCCGTCATCGTCAAGCACAGGAGCCTCCCCGAAGGGAGGAGCGTCTTCTACCGGATCACGGAGACCGGGATAGAAGACGCCTGAATCCCGACATTCGAACGGTTCTTTCCGCGAACGTCTTTCCGATGGGCGCATTGTTCGGAATGTTCAGGAATGTTCAGGAATGTTCGAACATTCTCGAATGATTCGAACAATATCTGCCAATAATCATGGGAAACCGCGTCATTTACCTCTAAATGGGTGGGATCAATCATCTTTTTGAATTCAGAATGTTCGAATAATCGCCTTTATCATTCGAATCAATGGGAATAATGTTCGGAAACGATACAGTTATATTCTGACAATTATATGCTCTACCCATGGACACGCCAGTTTTTGAAGATGGATACTGCCTCACTCCGGAAGGACCGCACTTCGAAGCGAAGAGCGCCAGGGGCGGGATGCCGAGGAGCTTCTGGGAGACGTATTCCTCGTTCGCGAACACCGACGGAGGGGTGATCGCGCTCGGCGTGTCCGAGGATGCCGGGAGGCTGAAGGTCACCGGGGTCCCCGACATTCAGGGAACGATCAGGAATCTGTGGAACACCATAAACGACAGGGAGAAGGTCAGCTCGAACCTCCTCTGTGACGAGTCCATATCGACGATGGACGTCGGCGGGATGCAGGTCATCCTGGTCGACGTTCCGCGCGCCGAGCGCGGGGACAGACCGGTGTTCATCGACGGCAACGACCGCAATACGTTCAGGAGGCGCGGCGACGGCGACTACAAGTGTTCCGTGGATGCGATAGCGTCCATGGTGTCCGACTCGCTCTCCAAGCCGACGGACCGCGTACCGATATTCTCGTCCGACATCGCCGATCTCGACTCCGAGACCGTCAAGGCCTACAGGAACAGCTTCCGCACCCTGAAGCCGAACCATCCGTGGAACAGCGAGGACGATGGTGAATTCCTCAGGCTGATCGGCGCGGCCGTCAGGCACGAGGGGGATCTGAGGCCGACCCTGGCCGGACTGGTGATGTTCGGGCAGGCGTACCTGATATCATCGGAGCTGTCCGGGTTCTCCTTGGATTTCAGGACCTACGGCAACGGAGAGGAATGGACATCCCGTTTCGTCAGCAACGACGGGGACTGGCCCGGGAACGTCTACAGCTACTTCAACAAGGCGGTGAACGGCCTCAGGAGCGCAGTATCCAGGCCTTTCGCGCTGGACAAGGACCTCCGCAGGGTGGAGGAAACCCCGATGGACCGTTGCCTAAGGGAGGCCGTTCTCAATGCGCTCGTGAATGCGGACTATCGCGGAAGGACGGGCGTGGTCACGGAGCTCCGTCCCGGTACCGTCACCGTCAGGAACCCCGGTACTTTCCGCATCCCGTTGCAGATCGCCCTGGAGGGAGGGGTCAGCGATCCGAGGAATCGGACCGTAGCGTCCATGTTCTCGCTCATAGGGATGGTCGAGAACGCAGGGAGCGGCATCCATCGCATGGTCTGCGCATGCAGGGAATCCGGTCTTCCGGATCCGGAGTTCAAGGAGATCTTCGAACCGGAGATGACGGTCGCAACCATCAGACTGGTCCCCGAAGAGGACGGGATCGACATGGATGTCCTTCGCATCCTGACGGAGGACGGGGCCGCATCGATATCCTCCGTGGCGGAGTCGCTGGGCGTCGGCAGGTCGCAGGTCGTCGGGGCCGTCCAGAGGCTCAAGGGTTCCGGAAGGATAACTCGGGTGGGCGGCAACCGCGGGAGATGGCAGGTGCTGTGAGTCGCGGTTCGTTTCACGTTCCGTTCATAAGATGTTCCGATGCGGGTGCCCGAAGGTCCGATCCGCCCTCGGGGCACCCGCTATGCGGTAAGAAGATCGGTCCGTCAGAGCTCCCTGTCGATGGAGTATCTGGCGAGGGCGATCATGAATTCCTTGTCCTCGCTCTCGGGCAGGAATCCGATGGTCTCGATGGCGCGCTCGACCTTGGACCTCGCCATGTCCATGGCATAGTCGATGGATCCGGTATCGATCATGATCTGCTTGGCGCGGGCGCACTCCTCCTCGGAAGCGTCCATCTTGCCGAGGATCGACTTGAACTCCGCCAGTTTGGCGGGGTCGTCCTTCAGGGCGGCGATGGTGTGGGTGACCATGACGGTGCACTTGCCCTTCCTGATGTCGTTGCAGTTGGACTTCCCGGTCTTGGCGGGGTCCCCCATGATCCCGAGGTAGTCGTCGAAGATCTGGAATCCCAGGCCGGTCTCGATGGCGTACTCGTGGATGGCCTCGGCGGTCTTCTCGTCGGCGCCTCCGACTATCGCCCCTCCGGCGGCGGCCGCCGCGAAGAGGACGCTGGTCTTCAGCTTGATCGTCTCCAGGTAGACCTCCTCGGTTACGATGTTCCCTTCGTTGTTCACGTCCATCTGCTGTCCGCGGGCCAGGTCCCAGACCGCCTTGCTGACGTAGCGCAGCGCCCCCCTCATCCTCTCGGCGGGGATGTCCAGGTCGCAGATGATCTGATACGCTTTCGCGAACAGCGCATCCCCCGCCAGGACGGCGGTGGGCATCCCGTACTTCACGTGGATCGTGGGCATGCCCCTGCGGGCCTCGTCCCCGTCCATGAGGTCGTCGTGGATCAGGGTGAAGTTGTGGATGTACTCCACCGCGACGGCCAGGGGGACGGCTTTGGACCTGTCCCCTCCGACGGCGCCGCAGCAGGCGACGGCCATGGCGGGCCTCATCCTCTTGCCCCCGACGTACGGGTACTGCTTCGATGCCTCCATCAGGTTCGAGGGGTCCTCGTCCCCGATGTAGCTCTTTATAGGTCCGTCGAGCTCGGCGGACGTCTTCTTCAGGTATTCCTTGGCGTCTATCATAGAGAATCAACCCATTGTCTGGTCTCTCCGAGGATCACGTGGCGCGTCTTCGCCAGCGCGGCCAGGTCCTTCGAACCCGTCAGCAGCATGGCGGCGCGCAGCTCCTCCTGGATGATCGTGAGTTTGTCCTTCACGGCCTCGGCCGATCTGGTGGCCTCCCTCAGGACGGCGTTGGCCACTCCGGCGCAGCTCGCCCCCAGGGAGATGGCGGATGCCACGTGGGTCCCGTCCAGGATCCCTCCGGATGCTATGATCGGAAGACCGCACCCTGCGGTTTCGAGAACGGACGCCGGCGTCGGTATCCCCCAGTCGAAGAAGGTCTCCCCCATGCCGGTGCGGATCTCGTCCCCGGCGTTCATGGCGCGGTAGAGCTCGACGGCCGCGAAGCTCGTCCCTCCCATGCCGGCCACGTCTATCCCGCGGATCCCGATGCCTTTCAGCCTGTCGGCCACGTCCCTGGAGATCCCGGCGCCGGTCTCCTTGACCATGATCGGGTACTCCAGCGCGAGGCTCCTGATGGCGTCCCTGACGCCGGCCCCGTTGGTGTCCCCCTCGGGCTGGACCACCTCCTGCAGGAAGTTCAGGTGCACGGCCATGATGTCCGCGCCGATCAGGTCTTTGGCCTGTCCGACCATCTCGGACGTGAACATGTCCTTGCTCTTCTGCGGGACCAGCTGGGGGGCTCCGACGTTCCCTATGACGAGCGGGACGTCGTAGTCCTTGACGACCGAATAGCTCTCGGGGCAGGTGCCGGCGATCCCGGCCCTTTCGCTCCCCACGCCCATCCCGATCCCGAGCTCGGCGCAGGCCTCGGCGATGTTGGCGTTGATCTTCGCGGCCCCCGGGAACCCGCCGGTGATGGCGGTGACGATGAGCGGGAAGCTCAGCTTCTTCCCGAAGAGCCAGCAGGTGGTGTCGATGTCGTCCATCCCGATCTCGGGGAGGGCGTTGTGGACGAGCCTCACGTCGTCCCAGTAGCAGTGTCCGGGCGCGATCCTCTCGTTCATGCATATCTCGATATGATCGGCCTTCCTGTCTCTGATTGTCATGGCAGTCACATCCTTGCGACCGTGCAGGTCACTTCCTCCCCCTTCAGGAGGGACGAGAGTCTTCCGGGCACGGTCCCGTTGATCAGCACGCAGTCCCTCCCGGGCGCGCACATCCTGAGCATGGCCTCCATCTTGTTGCGGACGCCTCCGGTGACGTCGGCGACGTCCTCCTCGGAATCGATCCCTTTCATGATTTCCTCGGTCACCTCGGGGATGAGCTTCGCATCCGCGTGGAGCTTGGGGTTCCTGTCGTACAGCCCGTCGATGTCCGAGACGAACACGACGCGCTCCGGTTGGAACAGGTCGGCCATCAGCTCCATGAGCTGGTCCCCGGACACGATGCAGAAACCTTTGGAGCGGTCCATGACGACGTCGCCGAACATGACCGGCATGATCCCGTCGTCGGCGAGCCTGCGGAGGGCCTCGGTGTCCCCTGGGATGAGTTTCCCATCGTCGGCGACGAAGCAGTTGCCGGGCGCGACGGATGCCGCGGGGATGCCCCGCTCCATGAGCTCCGACGTCATGAGCATCCCGAGCTCCATGGCGTCGTGGTGGACCATCGCGGCCGCGGGGATCTGCTCCGGATCGACGAGCCCGCCCTGGATCGAGTACTTCTTGGCGAGCATGTGCCCGAAGGACCCCGCCCCGTGGACGAGCATGACCTCGCGGCCGGATTCGGCGATCTCCCTGCACAGGCGGGACGCCTGATCCTTGTTGAATTTCTTGTACTGGGACTTGTCGGTGATGACGCTTCCGCCAAGTTTGATCAGTATCATCGTTCCAGGCTATCGCATCGGACTATAAAGGATGCGCACATGCGCGACAAGGAGAGCTCACGCTCATCGAGGTGGAATGGAAAGAGTGGTTGACAGCGTGTCTGAGTTCCCGTACGCTTGCGCAGTACAGTACAGACAGATACGCGGGCGGACTTTACTTCCGGGTTCGGGAAGGGACCGGGTGTTGCCCCGCCGCTATGGCCGTCATACCGAAGCATGGGATATCTGCCATGTATATAAAACTAACTGACAGGTCCCGATCGGCCCGACCCGGAATCGAGCGGGATACGCTTTTACGGCCATCCTGCGATTACGATCCCATGGGATTGTTCACTCGCAAGAAGGAGAAGAAGGAAGAGAAGACGGAGGAGGCGGCGAAGACCCCCGAACCCAAGAAGGCGTCCAAGGCGACCGAGCCGAAGTCCGAACCGGTCGCCGAATCGTCCGAGACGGCCGAGAAGGCGCAGAAGAAGGGCGCGTACTTCGTCTCGCCCCACCCGGACGGCGGATGGCAGGTCAAGAAGGCGAACGCGCAGAAGGCCCTGAAGAGGTTCGACACCAAGGCCGAGGCAGAAGCGTACGCCAAGCAGGTCGCCGCCAACCAGGGCACCACGGTCGTCCGTCAGAAGAAGGACGGCAAGATCCAGAAGAAGAAATGAGGATCCCGGGGCCCTTCCGGGCCCCACGGGATTCAGTTGTAGGTGACGGCGTCGCTGTCGAGGACCTCGTTCCAGAGCCTGAGGGTCTCCTGGGCGTCCTCCTCGTCCATGATCTGGATGGCGAATCCGGCGTGGACCACGGCCCAATCGCCGACCTGGGCGTCGACCATCGAGAGGTTGGCCTTCCTGGTCACGCCTCCGAAATCCACGTCGCCCATGTCGCCCTCGATGCTGACTATCTTACCGGGGATCGCTAGACACATTCTATCACTCCGACATTATCGAGATGATCGCTTCGGCGGGCTGTCCGCCGTTCGCAGAGAGCGCCGCGAGGGCCTTCTCCCTGTCGCACCCGGTCTGGGACATGACGAGCTCCACATCCTCGTCGGGGAACGTCATGACGACCTCCCCGTCGGATCCGATGCTGCGCTCCTCCGTGACCCCGGACACCTGGTAGCTCGTGGATCCGCCCATCTCGATGCAAACGACATCGGCGTTCTTCACGACGTACTCCTTGTCCTTGGTCCTGATCACGACCTCGGTCACTCTGTCGATGGAGGTCTGCTTGATCCCCATCTTCTTCATGGCCTGCTTCATTTGCCTGTCGTTGATCCTCATTCCGCCCATGTCCGGCCCATCCTCCTAGTTGTTCTTAAGGGGTGCGTCGGGATCGGCCGTTCAGGGCCGATTCCACCGATCCGCGCATGGATGCGAGCACCTGTTCGGCGAGCGCGGGGTCCTGGACGCCGCCCTGGGCGAAGTCGGGCTTCCCGCCTCCGCGTCCCCCGAAGGATTTCAGGATCTCCGGCAGGAGCTTCCGGCAGTCCACGGCCGGGTCCCCCGAGGCCATAATCACGGACAGGGTGTCCGTCACACCGACGATGAGCGCCACCCCTCCTTCGGCCTTGACGGATTCGGCGAGGTCCGTCAGGACCGACCTGTCGGATCCCGGCAGGGATGCGCACAGCACCTTCCTCCCATGGATCTCCTCCGGCTTCAACGACGATGCCAGGTTCTTCGCGGCCTGTTTTAGCAGCCTCCCCTTGAGCTCCGCATCGGCCTTCATGTTGGCGACCGCCTTCGGAGCATCGGACATCTTGCATCCGATCTCGTCCGTGACCGATAGAGCCACGGTGGCCAAGGACACAGCGGTCTCCTTGGCCGCCTGTCCGACCTTGAAGTGGATGGCGACGCCCTCGTCGCCGGCGGAGACCTTCCTGTCCACCAGGAGCATCTCCAGTTCCGAGGTTTCCATCACATGGATCCCGGAGCACGCCGACAGGTCGATGTCGCCTATGGCGACTACGGTGATCTCCTCCCCCTCGGGGATGCGGTCCAGCTTGATCCTGACCCTCTCCAGGTCCGGGTCGTCCCTGTCCATGACGCTGCGGGTCACGGGCAGGTTGTCCTTGATGGCCTGGTTAGCGAACCTCACGGCGGATTCGATCTGCTCCCAGGTCAGGTCGTGGTTGACTATGACGTACTTGCTCTCGGGCGAGATGTAGATCTTCGTGATGGTCAGGTCCTCGCACTGCCTCCTGAGCGAGCAGAAGAGCAGATGCTCCCCGGTGTGCCCCTGCATGAGGTCGTAGCGCCTGTCCCAGTCGACGCTGCACCAGACCCTCTCTCCAGGCTTCAGGTCGTTCCCGGGGACCGTGTGCACTATAACGTCGCCTTCTTCGTGCACCTCCGTCACCCTGTTCCCGCGGATGGAGCCTGTGTCGCACACCTGCCCCCCTCCCCCGGGGTAGAACGCCGTGCTGTCCAGCACGACCTTTTCGCCTTGGACCGAGACGACGTTGGCCTCGAACTCGAAGCCGTAGCCGTCCCGCCTGAAGATCTCGTCCGTCATGGGGGCCCCAATCGTGCGGGGAACCTTAATAAATGCGCTCTCGGTTCATGTTCCGACGGTACATATGTCGCTCAATGACTTCGATGAACTGGACAAACGTATAATCGAGCTCCTGTGCAGGTCCAGCCAGGGCTCCTACCGCCAGCTCGCGAAGCAGTTGGACGTTCACCCCACCACCCTCATCCAGAGGGTCAAGAACCTCGAGACCCGCGGGGTCATCAACGGGTACCGCGCCAGCATCGACTACATGAAGCTGGGCTTCGAGTACATGGGGATGGTCAGCGTCTACGCCGAGAACGTCATGACCGTCCAGGACAGGATCTCCAGGATCCCCCAGGTCATATCCGTCTTCGACGTCACCGGGGACAGCGACTGCATCGTCTGGATCGCCTGCCTCGACAGGGACGAGTTCTCCGAGGTCGTCAAGGAGATCAACGCGATCCCGGACGTCAGGAAGACCAACACCTCGGTCATCCTGAACATCACCAAGGACCCGTTCTCCTACATCCCGCCCATACTCGGCGAGAGATGAACCCCCGGATTCCGGCGTCCGTCCGCCTGCGCGCGTTCTATTAATAGTGCCTCTGGGATGGCACCGCCATTCGAGAGGCGCTCTCATGAGAAGAACGAACACTTGCGGCGAGCTCAGGTCTGCGGACCTGGGGAAGAAGGTCTGTCTCCAGGGATGGGTCAGGTTCTCCAGGGACCACGGCGGGGTCGCCTTCATCGATTTGGCCGACAGGTACGGGATCACCCAGGTCGTCTTCGACCCCGAGGCCCTGCCGGCGGGCGTCGACGCTTCCGCGCTCGAGGCCGTCATGCGCGACTTCTCCCGCGAATCCTGCGTCCAGGTGGACGGGATCGTGAGGAGGAGGGTCGAGGGCACCGAGGACGCCAGGAACCCCACCGGGGAGGTGGAGGTGCTCATCACCGACGCCGTCCTGCTCAACAAGTCGCAGCTCCCCCCGTTCGAGCTCGGGGACCAGAAGGAGGGGGTTCTTCCGGACGAGGACATCAGGATGAGGTACAGGTACCTGGACCTCCGCAGGTCCGAGATGGCCCAGGCCATGGTCTTCAGGAGCCGCCTCATCCATCTGGCCAGGAACTATCTGGAGCAGAGCGGGTTCCTCGAGATCGAGACCCCCATGCTCGGAAGGTCCACGCCGGAGGGCGCCAGGGACTACATCGTCCCGTCCAGGGTCCACCCCGGCACGTTCTACGCCCTCCCGCAGAGCCCCCAGCTGTTCAAGCAGATGCTGATGGTCGGCGGGATGGACAGGTACTACCAGGTGGCCAGGTGCTTCCGCGACGAGGACTCCAGGAAGGACAGGCAGCCCGAGTTCACCCAGCTGGACATGGAGATGTCCTTCGTGGACATGAAGGACATCCAGGACATGATCGAGGGCCTGATGGCCTACGTCTGGAAGGGTCTTTACGGTTCGGAGCTGGAGACCCCGTTCCCCCACATCGCCTACCGCGACGCCATGGAGCGCTTCGGATCCGACAAGCCGGACATGAGGTACGGCCTGGAGTTCGTCAAGCTGACCGATGTGGTCAGGGACGCCCCGTACAAGATCTTCCAGAACATCCTGTCCGAGGGCGGCATCGTCGCCGGGATGAACATCAAGAACTCCCTCTCCAAGGGGAGTATCGGCAGGAACGAGGTCGACCGCTACATCTCCTACGCGAAGAAGGTTGGGCTCGGAGGGCTCACCTGGATGAGGTGCGTCGACGGCAAGCTGGACAGCAACATCGTGAAGTACTTCACGCCCGAGATCCTCGACGCGATCAAGGAGAGGATAGGCGCGGAGGAGGGCGACCTGCTGTTCCTCATCGCCGGGCCCTGGAAGGCCACCTACGAGGGCGGAGGGTTCCTGAGGAAGAAGGTCGCGGAGGATCTCGGACTCGTACCGCAGGACGTCTACCAGTTCTTCTGGATGGACCAGTGCCCCATGTTCGAGATCGACCCCGTGTCCGGGAAGTACGACGCGTTCCACCATCCGTTCGTCCTGCCGGAGAACGATCTGGACGACGATTACGTCGGAGGCGCCTGCTTCGACCTCTGCCTGAACGGCAACGAGCTCGGATCCGGCTCTCTCCGTATCCACAACGCCGACCTCCAGAGGGCGGTGTTCCACAAGCTCGGACTGGACGACCAGAGGATCGAGGAGAACTTCGGGTTCTTCGTGCAGGCCCTGAGCTTCGGCGCCCCTCCGCACGGGGGGATCGCCATCGGAGTGGACAGGCTGTGCGCCATCCTGCTGAACAAGGACACCATCAGGGAGGTCATCGCGTTCCCCAAGAACAAGAGGGCCGTCTCCCTGCTCGACGGGTCCCCGGAGAAGGTCGCCGACGAGAAGCTCGAGGAGCTGCAGATCATCTCCCTCGCGGGGGACCTGGACCTCGGCGACGTCGACGGAGAGGACATCTGAACGCCTTGGGGCCTCCGGGCCCCAGGGATCTTTTCTAAGCGCATCCGGGCGGTACGATGTCTCGCAACGCGACATGCATGGGATTGGTCGTCCTGCTGCTCGCATGCGCCTCTTTTTTCATACAATCGGCCGACGGCGACGCCCTGGCGGGCGACGACGGCACGTTCGCCTTCGTGATAGACGAGGAGACCTCCACGGCGACGGTCACGGACATCGTCGGCAAAATTCAGGGCGAGATCGCGGACGTCCCGGGTAGCGTGGAGTACGACGGTCGGGAATACGAGGTCACCTCGGTCTCCGTCGGGAAGGGCTGGAGCGGCATCACGCTGGTGACCCTTCCGGGGACGGTGTCGTCCGTCTCTCTCGGAACGGGGATCGCTTCCGACCTCAAGGAGTTCGTGCTCCGCGAGGAGAACCAGCACCTGATTGTGGACGAGGACGGCATTCTCTACACCGCCGACGGCCGCACGCTGGTGGCCGTCCCCTGGGGGTTCGAGGGGGCCGTCATCATACTCGACGATGCGGAGAACGCGGAGTACGATGCCCTGTCGCATCTCGTCAACGTCACCAGCATAATGTTCCCGATCTCGTTCGCGGATTCGAACCTCAGGATCGCCGACGACCCCAACCTGTCGATCATCAACTTCTCGGAGAACATGGACGGCGTCGGTCTCGTCCTGGAGCCCGACGAGGCTCTGGAGAGGCTGTTCTTCGACGGCAACTACTTCGAGATCGAGGGCATCACCCTGATACCGTCCGAGGACAGGGAGGGGGAGCTCCTCAGGTCGTTCCACAGGACGGGCGAGAAGGAGTTCACCGAGTATGTCATTGGGGAAAGCACCGATTACGAGGGCTGGTTCCTCGTCTTCCTGGCGATCGTCGCCATGGGCGCCGTCCTGTTCCTGGCGCTCAGGAGGCCCAAGAGGTCAGAACCAGACCTTCTTGGCCCCCTTGATGAGCAGGATGATGTTTGAACATAGGTTAGAGCCAGACATCGATGAAGTCTCTGCCGAGGCCATTCTTCCAAGGTGTCAGAATTCGTAGGGAACTCGTTTCTTTTTCAGGCATTGTATAAAAAGGTATCTTGGATGATGCATCCAATACATTTATTATGCATTGAAAAGTTCGGCATGCCGAAATCTTGTCTCGTGCGATGAAACGGGACGGCATCGGGTGTTCGACCATGAAGATAGAGACCAAGGATATGGGCTTCGGATATACGCCCAAGCACACGACGCTTCATGACATCAATCTCCACCTGGAAGGGAATAAACTCATCTCGATAATAGGCCCCAACGGTGTGGGCAAATCCACCCTTATCCACTGTTTCAATAAGATTCTGAAGCCGACGGAAGGGACTGTTCTTGTAAATGATCGTAGCATCGAGGAGTACACTCTCAAGGAACTCGCCAAGTTCATGGCGTATGTGCCGTGCACATCCTCCGATTCTTTTCCGCTGACCGTCACAGACACCATCCTTCTTGGTAGGAATCCCCATAGCAGATGGGGGTCCCTGGACGAGGATCTGGTCAAGGTCCACGAGGTTCTGAAGATCATGGACATCGAAGACCTCGCATACCGTCAGTTCAACGAGCTCTCGGCAGGACAGCATCAGAAAGTCATGTTGGCTCGTGGCCTCGTTCAGGAGCCCGGGATCCTTCTTCTCGATGAACCCACTTCCAATCTGGATATAAAACACCAGATGGGCGTGACGAAGTTGCTTCGCGACTATTCTCACGAGAAGAATGTGCTCGTGATCATGATCTCGCACGATCTGAATATCGCGGCGAAGTATTCCGACGAAGTCGTCGTTCTGCACGGAGGTACGGTGTATGCCGACGGAAATCCTTCCGATGTTGTCAATTCCGTGATGATCAAGGACGTGTATGGGATAGAATCCGAAACGATCCTGTCCCATGGTCGCCCCCATATAATATTGGAAGATGACGACGACACCGTGGCCCGTAATCCATCGGATGAGCTGGTCGGGGCGTGAAATCGTGGCAGAAACGATCGATTTCATAGCGGATTATCGTCATCGGGCATTTCTCAAGTTACTGTTTGTAATCTTCTGTTTCGCGGTACTCCTGGTGGTCATAGGTTACGCTTTGACGGTAGGCCAGGGGCTGTCGTTCTCTGAATCCTATTCCATAATTTGGAATCACATAACCGGGGCAGAGTACCCCGTCCGTACCGAGATGTGGTGGAAGGACCATTTCATATGGGACAGCGTGATGCCACGCATAGTTGTGGGGATAATCGGCGGAGCAGGATTGGCGGTCGGCGGAGCGGTCATGCAGAGTGTCATGAGCAATCCGCTTGCCGACCCATACACCACAGGAATCGCATCCGGGGCCACTCTCGGGGCGGTCGCCGCGATCATCGCGGGTGTTTCGTTCACTTCGATGGTCAGCGGATTCGGGATCGTGGTCAACGCCTTCGTCGGTGCGCTGATCCCGGCATTGGTGGTCATCGCGATCAGTCGGAGGATCAGCAACTCTCCGGCGACGCTCATCCTAGTCGGTACCGCCATTTCGTACTTCTTCAACGCGGCGATCACATTGCTGATGATGATGGCCTCGGAAGAGGATCTGCAGAGCGCCTACATCTGGCAGGTCGGAACTCTGACTGGCATGACCTGGAACGATGTGCCGTTGATGTTGACCGTCACCGTCATCGGCTCGATCATCGTCATGTTGGTCTCTAAGCAGCTCAACCTTCTGACCATGGGTGAGAACAGCGCGAAGAGTCTGGGACTCGATGTCGGTCAATTCCGTCTCCTTTGCCTCGTTCTCCTCTCATTCATGACGGCGGCGATCGTCAGTTACACGGGTACGATAGGGTTCGTGGGTCTGGTGTCGCCGCATATCGCGAGGATCGTGATCGGTTCCGACAACCGCATCGTGATTCCGGCGGCCATTATCGTCGGTGCACTGATGTTGACCTCATGCGATCTGGCATCTCGTATAATCTCCAATATCTCCGATATACCGGTCGGAGCCGTGCTGAGCTTGATCGGCAGTCCGATCTTCCTCATCCTGGTGATCGGTCGCAAGAAGGGAAGCGGGGTGTACCGATGTTATTCGACAGAGCGAAACACGTCGGGCCGTGCACGGATGAGGAGTTCGTCAGGGAGTATCGCAGAAGGGTGCACGGGAAGATCGTGTTCGCAGCGATCTGCATCGTCATGGCGATCGTCGTATTCTTCATCACCCTGTCCGTAGGGAGATACGACATCTCCGCCGGTGAGGCTTACCGTATATTCATCGACCATCTCATGGGTCGCGGAGGAGACTCGCTCGACGACACCGTGATCTGGGAGATGTGGGCTCCGCGTGCCATAATGGCGGTTTTCGTCGGGGCCGCATTGGCTGTCGGAGGGGCGGTGATGCAGAATCTCCTGACCAACCCACTCGCAGAACCGTACACCATGGGGATCTCGTCTGGAGCATTCCTTGGGGCCGTCCTGTCTCTGACTTGCGGGATATCCATAATCCCGTTCCTGTCCGGGGATGATGCGATTGTCGCCAATGCGTTCTTGTTCTCTCTGATCCCCGTTCTGATGATAACGCTGATTTCGAAATATCGTAAAACGACGTCGAACATGATGATCCTATGCGGGATATCGATAATGTACATCTTCAGTGCAATATCTACGCTGTTGATGGTCCTGGCGGATCCCACCCATCTGTCCGACGCTTACACATGGAGGGTCGGATCCCTTGGCAGGGTAGAATGGAACGATCTCGCTCTGATCGTACCCAGCGTGACGGCCCTCATGTTCATTCTGATGCTCTTGTCCACGAGGATGAATGCCTTATCCACCGGGGACAGGGGTGCATCATCTCTTGGAGTGGATCCATACAGGACCAGGCTGATCTGCATGGTCCTCGTGGCCGTTTTGACGGCATTCGCGGTTAGCTTCACAGGAACAATAGGATTCGTGGGATTGGTATGCCCCCATATCGTGAGGGTCTTCATCGGGTCCAACAATCGCTATCTGCTTCCGGCGTGCGCAGGGTTCGGCGCCTTGTTCCTTGTGTTCATGGATTCCTTGTCCAAGGTTATCACGAGTACCGGCCTCCCCGTAGGGGTTGTTACTGCATTCATCGGCGGTCCGTTGTTCATATACATCCTGATTCAACGCAGGAGAAAGGTGTGGTTCTGAAATGCCTGGCACGATGGACGGCCGACGGATTGAAATGTTGTTGGAGGATGTGTCCAATGATGAAGAAAGTCATCGCAATTGTGGTGGTTCTTATCGTTATCGTGGCGG
>CAVJLK010000015.1:0-30524 GCA_963650175.1 Ruminococcus sp. CAG:579
ACATCAGCGAAATCGAGCCTGTTGTCATCTCCGACAACCACACTATCTTTTTACCAAAAAGAACGTGTGGTTGTCAAGAGGAGGTGGCAATCACGGAGAACCGGGAAAAGATCGAGGAACTGCTGCAGGCCAAAGACGGCATGCTCACCACGGCCCAGGTCACGGAAGCCGGCCTCCACCGTGGCATCATCAAGGAACTGGTAGACAATGGCCAAATCTACCGCTACAGCCGTGGCCTGTACGTCAGAGAGGATGCCTGGGAGGACGATTTCTACGTCCTCCAGCAGAGATACCCCAAGGGGATCTTCTCCCACAGCACCGCACTCTTCCTCCTCGGCTATACCGATCGCACTCCCGTGAAATACCACATGACGTTCCCCAAAGGATACAATGCCCCCTCTCTGAAGCAGGAACACGTCTTCGTAAAGCACACCATACCCGAACTCTACAGTCTGGGTGTGACTGAGGTCATGACGCCGTACGGCAACTCCGTCCGCGTCTACGACCTTGAAAGGTCGCTGTGCGACGTCGTACGTGGCAGAGGGTGCGACTCCCAGGTCGTCAACGATGCCATGAAGAGGTACGCGCGGTCCAAAGGCAAGAACATCTACAAGCTGGATGAGTACGCGAAACAGCTCCATGTTCTACCGAAGGTCGCGAACTTCATGGAAGTCTTGCTATGAGCATGAGAAGCTCCGGACAACTGAAGGCCCTCATCAAGAGAAAGGCCGCCGAGAACGGCATCCAACCGTACATCCTCATGCAGCACTACATGCTGGAGAGACTTCTGGAACGGATATCCGCCTCGCCCTACCGGCACAACTTCATCCTCAAAGGCGGACTCCTGGTATCGGCCATGGTAGGGTTGAGCTCGCGTTCGACCATGGACATGGATGTATCGATCCGGGGATTCGTCTTGGCGCCCGAGGAACTCCAATCGATCTTCGAAGAGATCTGCAGAACCC
Source organism: Ruminococcus sp. CAG:579 (assembly GCA_963650175.1). Lineage (GTDB taxonomy): Archaea > Thermoplasmatota > Thermoplasmata > Methanomassiliicoccales > Methanomethylophilaceae > Methanoprimaticola. The sequence continues at coordinate 966 of CAVJLK010000015.1, forward strand.
GGGCCGATGACAACATCCGGTTCGAATTGACCGGCCTCTCCGACATCAGAGAGAGCGACGAATATCCTGGCATCCGCATCTCGTTGAACGCGATCTGTCCGCCAACGGTCGTGCCCCTGTCGATAGACGTCACGACCGGCGAGGCCATAACCCCGGAGAAGGTGGAATACCAATTCCCCCTGCTGTTCGACAACCGTTACATCAGAATCTTCGCATACACTATGGAAACCGTCTTGGCCGAGAAATTGGATGCCATCCTCACCCGCAATTCCAGGAGCACACGCATGAGAGACTTCTATGATGTGCACATCCTGTACGCGTTATACGGCCCGAAAATCGATCTGCCGACACTCCGTCTGGCATTGGAACAGACGACGCTCAAACGCGGATCCAGCGAGATTCTGACCGATTACCCACGGATAATGCGGAAGATCCTCACAAGCGATGAACTGCGCAAGAGATGGGACAATTACGAACTGGCATCAGACAATACGAAGGATATCCGCTTCGACGACATCTGCGATTCCATCCAGAAGATCCTAGACTCGATCATGTCCTGATCGATCCAGATCAGTTGAGATGTGCACTTTGCACTCCCGACACAAACCCAGCCAGACTATGGTATTACTGACAACCACACTATCTTTTCGATGAAAGGATAGTGTGGTTGTCACAATTATCTCGAGAAACTTCTCTGAACAGCATTTCCAAAGAACATTCGTTGCCCGCTCGAAAGGTTGGGAGTTATCATTCGGTTAACGCAATGCAATATTTATAATACTGACGAAAACTAATAGATTAATTATTGTACTAAAGCAAATATTATAATGAACGACCCTGGTGGGTTGGGCCGCATCACGTCGAAACAAACGGCGAGACTGCTGGAGGATACCATGAAAACAAAGAATCCAGACCAGCTGAAGGCCTTCATCAAAGCCGAGGCATCGAAGGAGGGGATCGCTGCAGACATCGCAATGCAGCACTATATGATGGAACGCCTGCTCGAGAGGGTGTCTGCGTCCCGCTACAGGACCAATTTCACCCCCAAGGGCGGCTTCCTCATCTCGGCGATGATCGGACGGAATGCGCGTTCCACCTCTGACATGGACATGTCCGCCGAAGGGATCGATATGACGCATAAGAACCTCAGGTCGATCTTCAATGAGATCACCGCTGTCCAGGTGAACGATGGCATCTCGTTCGAGATCATCGGAGTCTCGGACATCATGAAAACGGCCGAGGATCCGGGAATCCGCATCTCCTTCAAAGCGAACTATCCGCCGACCTGCGTCTACCTGACGACTGACATCGCCACAAACGCCGTCATCACTCCGGGCAGGATCGAATTCGCGTATCCGCTGATGCTGGAGGACCGTACGGTCAGCGTCTTCGCATACAACCTTGAGACCATCTTGGCGGAGAAGCTGATAGCCGTGTTCTCGCGCGGTGCCGGAAGCACGCGCCTTAGGGACTACTACGATCTGTACACCCTGCCATCGATCTACGAAATAGACGCGCCCACGCTACGTCTGGCGCTCGAGAGGACCGCTGGTAAACGCGGGGACCTGCACATCCTGAAGGACTACCCGGAGACCATGGAGGCTATCCGCGCGAGCGAAGACCTCCGCAGACTCTGGACGAATTACGGGGAGAAGCACCCCTACGCGAAGGACATCCCGTTCGAGGATGCGTGCGATGCCGTCCAGATGATCATGGACTGCATCACCGAGCGGACAGAATTCCGACAACCACACTATCTTCATGACCAAAAGATAGTGTGGTTGTCGGAACGAACAATAGGAGACGACGGGGCCCGGCCCTCCGGACCCCGCCTTGCGGAGACGCCAAGAAGTGGAGCGTGAATGCACAGAGCCTAACGATATCCGGCGACCGGCGCTCTCCGCGACGCCGGCCCTGGGAACCCGAACAGCCTTTCAGATCTCGATCTCCACAGAGCTCCCCGCCGGAGTGTTCCGCACCAGCAGCTTGCGGTCGATCTGCGCCTTCAGCGCCTCCACGTGGGATATGATCCCGATGAGGCACTTCCCGTCGCTCAGCTGGAGCAGGACCGAGATCGCCTGCTTCAGGGCCTCCGGGTCCAGCGATCCGAACCCCTCGTCCACGAAGAGGGTCTCGATGCTCACCCCTCCGCTCATCCTCTGCACCGCGTCGGACAGCCCCAGCGCCAGGGACAGCGCGGCGAGGAACGACTCCCCTCCGGAGAGGGTCTCCGACGGCCTCCTGCGCCCGGTGTAGTTGTCCATCACGTCGATGTCCAGCCCGAACTGGGACCTGCGGTCCGCGGCCTCCTCCCTCACCATGAGCCTGTAGCGCCCGTCGGTCATCCTCATCAGACGGCGGTTGGCGTGGTCCAGGACCTTGGCGAAGTAGATCGCTTGGACGTAGGCCTCGAAGGACTGCTTCACCCCTGTGGTGCCCGACGCGGCATCCGACAGCTCGATGTAGTCTCCCGCCTCCGCGGACAGGTCCTCCATCCTCTTGCGCGCCTTCGCTATACCGGACGCCGCATCCTCGTTGACCGTCCTGCGGACGGTGATGCTGCTCTCCTCCGAACGGACCTCCGTCTCGGAGAGGCCGAGCCTGCCGAGCTCCGCCTGGATGGCATCGACGTCCCTCCTCTCCTTCCCCTCGGTCTCCTTCTCCAGGGATTCGATCATGGTCGAGTTGGCCGCGCAGCGCTCCTTGTACGACGAGACCGCCTCCCTCAGATCGGGGATGTCGTCCTCCATGCCCAGGAGGTCGGCCGCGCGATCGGATTCCATCCCGAGGGCGGATACGGCCGATTCCATCTCGACACGCCTGAGCTCCAGCTCCCTGTCCATGGCGGCGAGCGACTCCGTGTTCGTCGCCAGGACGGAGGCGATCCTGACCTTCTCGGCCATCAGCGCCTCCCTCGCCTTCGTGGCGCTTTCGATGCGGGATTGGATCGCGTGTAACTCGTCCCTCATCGCCGCCAGGGCGGCGTTCAGCTCCGCCGACGACCCGTACGTCAATCCGGCGGTGCTCGCATCCAGCCTCCCCTGGAGGGATGCCCTCTCGGCCTCGATGCGGGCGATGTCCGCGATCAGCAGGTCGCGCATCTCCTGGGTCCTGATCGCCTTCTCGTCCAGCGCGTCGAACTCCGAGCGTATGGCCTCTACGGTCCTCACGGCCTCCCTGAGCTCCCCGGCCCTGCTCCTGCATCCCTCCGCGGACCTCATGAGCTCCTCCAGGACGGCTTCGGGCTCCTCGCCCTCGGCCAGGGAGGCCTCCTCCCTGAGCTGCGCTACCGTCCGGAGGTCCGCTTCGAGAGCGTTCCTGGATTCATTCAGCCTCAGGACCTTCTCCTGGAGCCTCTCGGTCTCCGCGTCGGCCCTGCCCTTCATGTCGTCGAGCTGGTCCTCGGTCGGCACGTCCCCGGGCATCGGCGCGGGCGACGGGTGGTGGACGGATCCGCACACGGGGCACGGGACCCCCTCCTCCAGCCTCTGGGCGAGGATGCCGGCCTGGGCCATGAAGAACCTGGAGCTGGCGGAGTCGTACTCCCTGAGCATCGCCTCCTTCCTCTCGACGGATGCGGCGACGTCCTTCTCGAGCTTCTCCAGCTCCGACCTCCTCCTGGCGGCGGACGTCATCGTCTCGAGGCACCTCTTCAGGAGGTCCATCCTGCGTCCGGCCTGTTCCGCGGAATGCTGGACGCGCTCCAGTTCGGCCGAGTCCTCCTCGTGCTCCGACAGGTACCGGCGGCGTTCGGCGACGAGCGCGTCGAGATCGTACTTCTCCTTCTCGACGCGGTCGCGCTCCGTCTTCCTCTCGCTGAGGCTCGTATCGATCTTCGCCAGGGATCCCCTCAGGGAATCCAGCTCGTCGTAGCGGTCGGCCTGCTGGGACAGGACGGCGATGTCGTCGGACAGCTCCTTCGCCCTGGGGGAGAACCCGGAGGCCTCGGCGAGCTCCCTCTCCGATTGGACGAAACTCTCCTCCGCCCGGGCGGACTCGCGCTGGGCCCTCTCGCACGCGTCCTTCGCCTTCTCCAGATCGGCGCGTGCCTTCTCCAGGGCCTGCGACGGGGCCTTCAGCTTGCTGACGGCGGATTCGATCTCCCCGAGGATGCGGGCGTCCTCGGAACGCTCGGATTCCTCCTTCTCCAGTAGCTCCTTCGCCTTCCTGGCTTCGTCCAGCGCATCGAACCTGGCGTTGATGTTCCTCGCATCCGCCAGAGCCTGGTTCAGGGCGGCCTTAGACGAATCGATGGACGCGATTTCGCTCAGGACCTCGGCCATGCGGCCCTCGTCCAGACCGAGCTGGAGGGACAGCATCTCCGAGATCTCCCCGGCGTTCGCTATCGTCCCCTTCTTCCCCTCGAAGTCCTGACGGTAGGGGCTGCCCTCCGGGATGTCCGCGCGGGACATCGCATCCAACAGCGCCTTTTCTGCGGCCTGGAACTCCTGACGGGTGTCCTTGGCCATCGCCGCGAGTGTATCCTGGAACCTGCGGATGTCGTCGGTGGAGAAGATCCTCCTGAACACGGCGTTGCGCTCGTTGGTGTCGCAGTTCAGGAGCTTCCTGAACTCCCCCTGGGCGAGCATGGAGATCTGCATCCACTGCTGGAACTCGATCCCGAGGATCTCCTGGACCTTCGCCGTCACGTCCTTGTCCTTGGTGATTACCCCGCCCTTCCAGCCTATCTCGGCGGTGGCCGGGATCTTGGTGGTCCCGGACCCCCTCAGCTTCGGGCGCTCCTGCTCAGGGGAGCGGATTATAGTGTACTCGGTGCCGCGGTGCTCGAAGACGAGCTTGACGGACGTGGTCTTCGACGGTTCGGCGAAATCGCTGCGGAGGACGGCGGCCCTCCTCTGGTCGTTGGTCTTGCCGTACAGCGCGTACGTGATGGCGTTGAAGATCGAGGTCTTCCCGGCTCCGGTGTCGCCGGTGACGAGGAACAGGCCGTTCCCTCCGAATACGTCGAAGTCGATCTCAGTGACCCCTCCGTAGGGTCCGAACGCGGTCATGGTCAGCTTCTTCGGCTTCACTCGACCGCCCCCTGGTCGAAGCAGTCCTTGACTATCCTCAGCTGTGATTCCGTCAGCTCCTTCCCGTTCTTCTTCATGAAGAAGTCGGCGAATGCCTTCACAGGATCCAGGGTCCAATCGGAGAGGTCCCCCTCTGGGGCCGACTCCCACTCGGTGCGCCTGCCGACGACCGAGACGGACATTACGTTCGGATACACCTCCCTCAGACGGGGGAGGGCGTCGATCTCGTCCCTCTCGAGCTCCACGTAGACGAAGTCGTCCCTGCGGTCGTCCTTCTTCCCGGCTTCGACTATCCCGTCCAGTGGACCGCGGATGAGCCTGACGTCCCTCTTGGGCTTCAAGGGGACTGTGGTTATGGAAACTGTGTCTCCGACGTCGACGAACGTCACGGACTTCTCGTCGTCCTTCTCGGACAGGGAGTACTTCAGGGGCGTTCCGCAGTACCGGACGGTCTCCCTCCCGACGTACTGGGGCTTGTGGATGTGGCCCAGCGCGACATAGTCGAATTGATCGAACAGGGAGACGTCCACCGACTCCGTCCCGCCGACGAACACGGATTCCGATTCCGATGTCATCGGCGAATCCCCTCCGTTGACGACGAACTGATGTGTCACGAGGATCCTCTTCCTCCCCTCGGGAAGGTCGGTGTGAGCTATCGCCGAGTACACGGCGTCGTTGTAGTTCTCTATCCTGTCCTCGGGGTGCGCCCTGCGGGCCACGGCGGGCTTGATGAACGGCAGGAGGCAGACATCCACTACCTGTCCGTCCTTGGAGACCGGGTGCACGTCCAGGCCTCCGGAGTACACCCCGGAGATGTAGAGCTCGTTCCTCTCGAACATGGCGCTGCCGAACCCCAGCCTCTCGGGGGAGTCGTGGTTCCCGCTGATCATGAACACCGGGATCCCGAGGGACGTGAGGTCGGTGAGGAAGGAATCGAGCATGGTGACGGCGTCGGCCGTCGGCGTGGTCGTGTCGTAGACGTCGCCGGCGATCAGGATGCCGTCCGGCATCCGCTCGCGGGCGATGTCCACGATCTGGTTCAGGATGAACCTCTGGTCCTCCTCCAGGGAGGCCTCCTTCAGCTTCTTGCCGATGTGGAGATCCGAAATGTGCATGAACCTCATTCTCTGCACCCCAGGACGAGTTTTCGAGCCTCCGAGCGCACGACTCCGCCGTTGCGGACGTGCTCCACGGTGTATTCGTATTCAGGACCGGAAGGGAGCCCGGATATGTCCGCGAAGGCCATGCCCTCTGCGGGATGGAAACGGCCGATCGGAGTGGCTTCGCCACCCACGACGATGGACACGACCACGGACGCCTCTGCGTCCTCGGGGATGTCCTTCATGAACACGACGGCCCCGCCGTCGGTGGGATAGCATATGGAAGAGCAGGGCCCTTCGGACCATGAGAGAATGCTCTTGCCTTTGGCGCATGCCGCACCTTCGATGACGGCGCGGGCGCGGTACCCCATGCCGTTCTCGATGTCGGACCTCTCGGATGCTTTGAGAAGCTCCTCCTTGCGCCTCTCCTCCGCGAGGAGGTAGACGGCGGACTCGTCGGGGGATCCCCCGGCATTCGCCATGGCGCTGAAGTATGAGAGAATATTCTCGGGTATGCGGTCATATTCTGCGTTGTCGAAGTAGTCCATATACTTGTAAAGGGTCGGACGGGATATCGAGAACCTGTCCGCCACTTGGGATATGGATGTGACCTTCTTCAGCGTGTTCGCCACGGATTCTTTGGATTTTTCCATGCTTCTGCATATGGGTTCGGGTATATAATATTACACTAACGTAAAATCTGTAAATCCAATAAAATCAACATATTTTGAGACGGAGGGATGAGATAATGGCAGGATGTGCCCGATTTATGATAGGATGATATGATATCCTCCGACTCTATCCCCCGACCATGGGAGCCTACCGCTACAGAGCCGAAATTCTGGACATCGAACCACCCTGCGTTCGCACGATTCTGGTGCCGGATAGATTCAACTTCAGGGACCTCGCCTACACTCTGAACGCCGCCTTCGACTGGTGGGAGGGGCATGAGCACATCTTCGGCGTGGTCATCGACCCGGAGAAGGACGACGTCCTCGACGTCACCGACTACGGGGACGAGATAGGGCTCGACGTGTACGAAACTGAGGACGCGCTTCTTCGCGAATACCCCGGAAAGACCATACAGTACACCTACGACCTGGGCGACGAATGGAGGCACCTGGTGACCTTCGAAGGAAAGGTCGAGGACTACGACCTGCCGTATCCGACCCTCGAATCCTACGAGGGCAGGGCCCCGCCCGAGGACTGTGGCGGACCCTGCGGGTACGGGGAGCTGCTGGTCAAACTCTCGGATCCGGACGACCCGGAACACTACGACATGATGGCCTGGGCCGAATGGATCGGCTTCGGGGACCCTGTCCCGGGGGACATCGATTACGAGCTGTCGAAGATCGACGGGTCCGGGGAACCGGAGTACGACGAACCCCCGTACCGGAGGGTCGGCCCCGAACTGCTCCCCGGATATCCGTTCTGGGACGACATGGACAGGTACCGCGGGGTCGACCCGGGCAGGACGATCCCCTTCAGCTGCGAGGAACAGTGGCCCACGTACAGGAACCTGAGTCCCGAACAGCTCGACTGGTACCTGAGCTGGAGGTCCGCCTGCGACAGAGGGGATGTGAAGGAGACGGCCAAAGGATACCTGTGGCTGTATCTGGCGGAACTGGCGGACAGGGATGACTGGAAGTCCGCCGTGGAGACGATGAATGCCCTCTACGACGCGTTCCAGAACCCCGAGGCCAGGTTCATGATAAGGCTGACGATAAACGGCATCAAGGATGCGCACAGGCCGGAGAATCCGGAACCGGATACTTTCGGATGGTTCGACTGGTACGACGCGGAGCGCTATCTGTCGGAGGATCCGTTGCCGGAACTTCCCCGGAAGGAGTCCGAGGCCTACTTCCGCGTCAACGAGAAGTACTGCGAATACGGCGAAGAGGAGACGATCGAAATGATCGGATACGCCCTGTCGGCCATGAACGCGTACTGCAGGAACGCGCACGGGAAGGACATCCTCGATGCCCTGTACGGACCGGGATGGGTGAAGTACTACCCCTGGCTCCCGTCGAGGAGACAGAGGTCGTTCCAGAGGAGGACGAAAGGATGCTGGGCCATCGATTCCATATCGACCTGCGCCGTCGCCAGGAGATGGAGGATCGACCATCCCCGCGGAGGACCGCAGGTGAGGCCCGCGTTGGACAAGGAGTTCATCGGAGTCATCGACGGGGCCGTGAAGGACTTCGTCGCCGGGAAGCCGTTCGATCCGGAGAACTACGGATGAGAAAACCTCGGGTCCCCTTTCGGGGGCCCGGGAAACGGTTTGGGATCACATCGGGACGAACTTGTACCCGTAGTGGATGACGCCGTCGTGACCGTCGGCGTCCAGCTTGCGCAGCACGGCCCTGACGGGCATGCCGATCTCGATGTTCTCGGGATCCACGTCCACCAGCTGTGCCTCGATCATCACGCCGTCGTCCGTCTCCACCATGGCGACGGCGTACGGCTTCTGCAGGTTGTTGCAGTCCGGCGCCTCGTGGATAATCGAGAAGGTGAACACCTTCCCGGTCGTGGCGACCTTGTGCTCGACCATCTTCCCGATGCCGGCCCTGCGGCACACGGGGCAGAAGGGCCTCGCCGGGAAGTAGATCTTCCCGCAGTTCTCGCACTTCGTCCCCTTGAGGTTGTACCTTCCGGGGATCTCCCTCCATTCCCTCGCGACGGATGACATCAGATCGCCTCCAGGATTGCGACGGTCGCGGCCGAACCGATACCGCCGGTGTTCTGCGCCAGCCCGTACTTCGGGTCCTTGATCTGGCGCTTGTCGGCCCTTCCCCTCATCTGGTCCGCGATCTCCGCGACCTGCGCCACTCCGGTGGCGCCGATGGGGTGTCCCCTGGCCTTGAGTCCGCCGGAGGTGTTGATTGCTATCTTCCCTCCGAGCATGCACTGCCCGTCCAGGACGGCCTTCCCCGCCTCCCCCTTCGGGAAGAAGCCGAGGTCCTGCAGAGCCATGATCCCGGACACGGTGAAGTTGTCGTGGACCTCCGCGACCTGGATGTCCTGTGCGGTGATCCCGGCGATCTGGTACGCCTTCCTCGCAGCCTCGATCGTAGCCTTGTACGAGGTGATCTCCTTGCCCCTGCCGAACAGCGCCAGCGTATCGCTGGCCTGGGTGACCGCCGAGACCTTCGCGTACGAATCGGTGTGCTCCTTGGCCTTGTCCAGGGGACACAGCACCAGAGCCGCCGCGCCGTCCGTGATGGGGGCGCAGTCGAACATGCCGAGCGGCTCGGCCACCGGTCCTGACCTGAGGACGGTGTCCAGCTTGATCTCCTTCCTGAACTGCGCGTTGGGGTTGAGCGCACCGTGGTAGTGGCTGAGCACGGCGAACGAAGCGATCTCCTCGCGCGTGGCGATGCCGTCGTGGATCATCCTGCGCGCGATCATCGCGTGCAGTCCGGCGAAGGTCACACCCATTCCGGCCTCCCACTCCGCATCCGCGGTGGCGTCCAGAACGGAGTTGATCGAGGGATCGTCGAGATCCGTCATCTTCTCCGCCCCTCCGACCACGACATAGTCGCTTATGCCGGAGGCGACGTCCATGTACGCCTGCCTGAAGGCGACCCCTCCGGACGCTCCGCCGGCCTCGACCCTGACGGTGGGGACGTGCCTGCTGGCCATTCCGGTGTAGTCGGCGATGAGCGCGTCGATGTGCTGCTGGTTGATGAAGCGCCCGGCGGACATGTTCCCGATGTACATCGCATCGATCTCGTCCCCGGCGAGGTTCGCGTCCTCTATCGCCTTCATACCGGCCTCGATCCCGAGGGACCTGAACGACTTGTTCCAGAGCTCTCCGAACTTGGTCACTCCGGTTCCTATGACTGCTACTTCCCTCATGAGATCACCCCATCACGATCTTGCCCTTGAACTTCGCATACCTTCCGTAGTCGAGGTACACGGGGTCGGCCATGATCTTCTCCAGCACCGGGGCGTTGCCCCTCTTGTAATCCTTTATCGCGTCGGTGACGGTGATGTCGAACGCGTCGGATCCCGCTCCGGACCCGTAGGACGTGACGAATATCCTGTCCCCGGGCTCGGCATGGTCCAGGACGTTGGCCAATCCCAACGGGACGGCGCCGCTGTACGTGTTGCCGATCTCGGGGGTCAGCAGGCCGTACTGGATCTGCTCGGGCGTGAATCCCAGCTGGGCGGAGACCCTGGTGGGGAACTTCCCGTTGGGCTGGTGGAACACGGCGTACTTGTAATCCTCCGGCTTGGTGCCCATCGCCTCCAGCATCATCTTCGCCGCGGACGTTATGTGCCTGAAGTAGGCGGGCTCCCCGGTGAACCTCCCTCCGTGGAGCGGATAGGGCTGCCCCTCCCTCCTCCAGAAGTCGGGGGTGTCGGTGGTGAACGAGAGGGTCTTGTTGATCCTGGCGATGATGTTCTCGCTCCCGATCAGGTAGGCGGCGCCTCCTGCGGAGGCGGAGTACTCCAGCGCATCCCCGGGGGCGCCCTGGGACGTGTCCGATCCGATGGCGACGCCGTACTTCACCATCCCGGCTCCGACGAGGCCCATGCAGGCCTGGATGCCGGCGGTTCCGGCCTTGCAGGCGAATTCCATGTCCGCGGCGGTCATGGCCGGCGTGGCCTCTATGGCCTCGGCGACGATGGTCGCCGTGGGCTTCACGGCGTACGGGTGCGATTCCGATCCCACATAGATGGCGCCGATGTCCTTCGGGTCCACCTCCGGCACGCGGGCCATCATGTACCTGGCGGCCTCCGTCGCTATTGTGACGACGTCCTCGTCGGGCGACGGGACGGACTTCTGATTGATCATCAGGCCCTTGCCCATGGCCTTGCCGTCGACCCCCCAGATCCTTCCGATCTCCTCGGGTTTGATCCTGTACCTGGGCACGTATGCGCCGTAGCTCACGATCCCTACTTCCATCATATCCCCTCTCTGAGCGCTTCCATCCTCTTCACGAACTCCTCCACATCCAGGTCCGTCGTCACCAGCGGGATCCCCTCCAGCCTCGCCAGCTTCACGGCGAGCGGATCGATCTTCTCCGGTCTGATGTAGACGACCATGGCGGGCGTCAGCGGATGGGCGCGCACGGCGATCATCGGCGAACGCCCGAAGTGGACGTTCGTGAACACGAGCGCCCTCTCGGTGTTGGAGCCGTATATCTTGAGATAATCCTCGGAACCCAGGCTCAGGATGGCCTTTATCGAATCCACCACGGTGTATCCGAATATGGATTTGGCCAGGACCCGGTCGGGGTTCAGGTTCCTCCCGTCGACCGCTTCGATGAACCTGTCGACCGGGATGCCCCCGGCGAACTCGTCCATCGATATTATGCAATCGAGCTTGTACTCCGGGTTGTACCTGGAGATCACGGGGGACCCGTTCTGGATGTCGAGTTCTATGAAGGCTTCGATCATCTTCCGGACGACGTTGACTCCGGGGGATTTCCTCCTGCCGGACTCGTAGTCGCTGACCACGGAATGGGATACGCCCATGGCCTCCGCCAGCTGGTGCTGGGACAGGCCGAACTCCTCCCTCCATTTGCGGATGGTCTTGCCGGGGTCGGGGGAGAGCGCTATCTCCCCTGCGATCTTCTGCTTGAACTCGTCAACCATTGGGTTCCAGTGAAACCTGGGACCGTATATAACGGTGCCGTATGGCGTTCACGGCGATCGACGTACTCGGAGCTCCTTCTCGATGGTCTCGGCGACGGTGCGGAGCACCTTGAGCCTGCCGTACTTCTTGTCCTCGGATTCGACGACCACCCAGGGCGCCCAGGGGGTGTTGGTGGACGCTATCATCCTGTTGACGTACTCCTCGTAGGTGTCCCACTTCTCCCTGTTGCGCCAGTCCTCGTCGGTGATCTTCCACTGCTTGTAGGGGTTCTCCTGACGTCCCTTGAAGCGGGCCAGCTGCTCCTCGGAGCTGATCTCCATCCAGAACTTGATCACGATCCCGCCGGATTCGTAGATCTGCCTCTCGAACCCGTTGATCTCGTCGGCGGAGCGCTGGTACTCCTCGTCGGTGCAGAACCCCTCGATGGGCTCGACCATCATCCTGCCGTACCAGGAGCGGTCGTACACGGTCACGTGGCCGGCCTTCGGCATGCTGTCGGCGAACCTCCACATGTAGGTGTGCTTCCTCTCGTCCGAGACGGGGGCTGCCACCGGACGTACGTAGTATCCGCGGGGGTTCATCGATCTGACGAGGCGCTTTATGCTCCCTCCCTTGCCCGCGGCGTCCCAGCCCTCGAAGACGAGCACCAGGGAACGTCCGGATTCGGCCAGCCTGGTCTGCGCGTCGGCGACCCTCTGGGACAATGCTTCCAATTCCCCCTTGTAGCTCTTCGCCTCCTTCGTCAGGTCGGCGGATTCCCTCGGGTTGGGGTAGATCTCCTTCAGCTTGCGGGGCTCCGTCTGGATCCCTATGTCCATGGCATGCCTGACGCGGGATATGAACGTCCTGACGACGGTCGCCATCGTCGTATCGATGTCCGTGACATCGACGATGTCCCAGGGCGAATGGGCGGTGCTCGTCTTGGCGATCAGGGGCATGACGACCTTGTCCTTCCACTTCTTCGGGTCGATGTGGTCGTCGGTGAGGAACGTCCCGTCGCGGAAGTGCCTGGATCCGAACTCCTTCCCCAGCTTCTCGACGGCGTCGTCGGACATGTTGAGGTAGAACTTCACCAGCGCCACGCCGTTGTCCGCGAAGTACCTCTCCAGCGTCATCGCCGTCTCGATGCGGGCGTCCTGGCCCTCCTTGTCGGCCACGGCCACGAGGCGGGAGTACCAGGAGCGGTCGTAGATGCCGATGACGCCCTTGGCGGGCTCGCGGGAGATGTATCTGATCATCTCCCTCGGGCTGTCGACCTTCTCCGGGATGAAATGCGAGTAAATCATCCCGCGCGGTTCCAATAGGTTCATGAACTCGTTGATCACGCGGCCCATGACGCGCCCGCTCTTCCCTTCGAATATCACGAGGACCTGTTTCCCTTCGTCCACGATCCTCCTCTGCAGGAGGGTGAGCTGATGCTCCAGTTCGTCCGAGACCGATGTTGCCATGGGGGCTGGAACGACTCCGGCGTTTATCAGACTTCCAGTTCGGATCGCGCGTACCGGCTGTTCGAGGACCAACCTCACTCCCCGCCTCTATGGAGCGCAGAGGCCCAGTCAACGTTGCTCGAAGTACGGGGAACCCACAGGAATAGACTCCCCGACCTGTTTTGAACGATGACTCGTAGACTACGTCTGGGAGCTGAAATCATACTCCGTGGCTCAATCGCCAATACATTATCGCCGCTTTGAATCTGTGAATGTAATGATACATACCGTCGTCAGCTTTCTTCAGATGACGACGCAGTATCCGCGTCAGATCGTCTTCATCGTAATCTTCAGAAATTATGCGCCTCGATGCTTTTTTGGCTGCCTTGGAGACGGATTCGTATGCGTAATCCCTCTCGAGATCCACGATACGCACGTTGGGATCAATACCCAACTGATACAGGACGTTCACCAATACGATGTAGTCGAGACGGTGATAACGTATCTTCAGCCCGAGTTCCTCCTCGAAATCGCGATAATATTGCTGCTCAGGACCGCTCGTCATCCCGATGATATGCAATTCACTACCCATATCATCGATCTTTTGGAGACATTGCTCGATCTCCTTCATGCGATAGAAACAGTTGAATCCAAAAACAACATCTGTTTTGCTACCGTGATAATCCTCCCACTTCGAATTCACCGTGCGGATGCGAAGACCCGACTCCTTCCCTCTCGTGGCGATAAACTTCAGAACGTCGGGGGATATGTCCACACAGGTCATCTCCCTACAGTGTTCGGCCAAATCGAACGTGTAGTTTCCCCACCCAGGCCCAATCTCCGTGATCGAATTGTAATACCTCTCCCCCAGGACGGCCTCGATCTCCTTCCAGATCCTCTCACTGTACTGATCGGCCCCTTCCGGGCCTCTGCTACGGATATATCCCTTCCAGAAGCGACGCTCGATGTCATCGTCCTTCACCCTCAGCACATCGTCCCCATACCAGTCCTTCTGCAATTCGCGCCACACGTCGCCGAACGACGGCATCTGAGTTCCGTAGTACATCTCACCAGCTCTCCGCCGACTCCAATATCACATGCGGTCTGCCTTTATGATCGATCACTTCCGAACCGACCGAATAGACATCGCTGATCATCCTCTCGTTGATCACATCCCAAGGGGATCCGAAAGAATGAACGACCCCCGGATGCTGCATAACCACGATTTCATCGGCGAATCTGGCCGCCAGGTTGAGGTCGTGACTGATCATGACCACGAGCTCTCCCGATTCGTGAGCCAGTTCGTGCAGGAAATCGCAGATGAAAACCTGATGACGGATGTCGAGATTCGACGTCGGTTCATCCAATATCATGATGGGCGATTGTCTGACCAATCCTCTGCAGATCGACACTTTCTGCATCTGACCGGCGGACAACTCTCCGCATCCGCGCATCGACAGCTCCTCCAGATTCATCACGCGCAACGCGCGGTATGCGATGGCGATATCCTCGGGATCGGTCCTCCACCTGTTGTTCGATTCCCTCCCGAGGAGCACGGAATCCACTACTGACATGGGGAATGCCGAGGACGATGATGCCGGGACGTATGCGATCTCCTCGGACAGTTCTTTCACCGAGTAATCCGCGGTATCCTTCCCGTTCACCCTGATATGCCCCGTTGTCGGTTTCAAAAGACCGTTGATGCACTTGACCAGTGTCGATTTTCCGACACCATTTGGACCTATGATGCAATACAGTCCTGGCTCGTCGAACAAGAGGTTGATGTCGTCCAATATCCTATTCTTCCCGTACTCGAAGGAAAGGGATTCGATCTCGATCGAGTTCATGCTCACCATCCCGTCCTCTTCCCCTTCACTATCAGATACAGGAATACGGGGGCTCCGATGAACGCGGTCACCACGCCCACCTGCAACGTGTTGGGGGAGATTATCACCCTCCCGATCACATCGGCGATCAGCAGCAACGCCGCACCGGAAGCGGCGGCAGCCGGAACGAGAAGTTTATTGTCCGATCCTATGAACATCCTGGCGACATGGGGGCAGACCAATCCGATGAAACCGATCAATCCGGTGAAACAGACGACGGCCGCCGCCATGAGCGACGTGACGATGAGGCATATCAGTCTGAATCTCTCCACATCTACGCCGAGGGACTTCGCGCATTCATCACCCATAGACAGCTTGTTAAGCTGCCTGGAAACCAGCTGGATTGCTATCATCCCCGGCACAGTGAATACGGCCATCACGGCCACATCGTCCCATGACAGCCCCGTCAGGGAACCTACTGACCAGCTGTATACGTTGGCCAGTGCCTCGTCAGTCGCCCAGAGCTTGAGTACGGTGTTGCATGCGTTAAACAGATACATCACAGCTATTCCCGCCATGATGATCGTGGTCACCGAGGCGCCCCTCATGCTGGATACGCACAGGATCAGCATCATCGGGATGAGCGAGAACAGGAACGCGTTGATCACCACGGCGTAATCCCCGCCAATGATCGACACCCCCGCACATATCGCAAGGGTGGCACCCAGGGAAGCGCCGGATGATATTCCGGTCGTGTACGTGTCGGCCAACGGGTTCTTCAGCATGCTCTGCATCGAAACGCCGCAGACCGCCAGCGTGGAACCTGCCAGGATGCCTCCCACAACACGCGGAAGGCGCATATTCCAGACCACTCCGTCGGCTATGGGATTGGTCACGTGCCCCGTTATATGCTCCCATATGCGGACGTACGTATCGGCGAAGGTGATCCTGTATTCGCCGATCGATACGGCGACACCCGCCGTGAGTACGGCGGCAATGAGACATACGCCGATGAAGGCGTATTTCCTCAGGGCGGACCTGCGGTATTCGAGCAGATCGGACTCCTTCGAAGCGTCGTCCTCATCGCTCATCCACCTCATCACGGCATCTCTGGCCAATGAGTCCGCAGGTCCGCCCATCCCACTCACTTCGACAGCCTCTCGTTGTATTGTTCGTAGGCCGAACCGGTGTAATACCAGCCACCCTGCGTCCTGACGTCTATCTTCGCTGTGGTGAAGTTGTCGAAGTACTCCTGCAGAGCATCCCACCCCTGATCCTCGGAGAAGACCTCGGGATAGAGCATGTAGGCCACATACAGGAGATTCGCGAATCCGCCGAAAGAGTTGTAGGAGAACGTGGTTCCGAGAATCTTGCCAGCTTCGTATGCCGCAGTATCTTTGTAGTATCCGATCGCCTCTTCGAAACGCTCGTTGTACATCTCCGGCGTGTAATAGGTGTCATTGACCTTCTTGGTGTCCGTCCCCTCCTGCTCGATTATGATGAAATCGAAGGCCGTACCACAATTCTGGATAAACCAATCCTTCTCCACGTTGAGTCTGCTGTCGCTGGTTGATTTCTTCGAGCTGTCGTATACGTTGGCGATCTGCCCGATCATATCGGCGGCACCAGTCCCCTGGCACTCAACCGCTATGTTGGCGCGAGTCGACTGATTGGCATACATAATCGTGATCACCACATCCGCCTTCTCCTTGACCTTCTCCATCCCGGCCTGAAGCTTATCCTGCACCCCATACACGAAGTCCGCATATGCCTGAGCCTTCTCCGTCTCATTCAACAGAACGCCCAGAGTAAGAACGGTGCTGACATAATTGGAGCTCTTCGATACATCGACGTAGTACGGAGTGATGGACGGATCCACGTCAATGGCCGCCTGGACAACATCACTCTTGCCCTGACTCGCGATAACGAAATCGCATTTGCACTCAAGGATGAGCTCGCTGGTGATCTTGCTCCCACTGAAAGACTTCACGATGTTGGATGTGTCGTACCTGTGGGAATTTGAAGACGTCGTGGATGTACTCGCCAGAACCACGTCCCCCCATACACCCATGAGAGTCGCGAGTTCCGCCTGTTGCCAATAGGACACTCCGATGCGCTCGTGGCTCACCGGAAACTTGACGCTCGCCAATTGCCCGTAGATGTCGTAGTAGTGGAGTTCCGTGGACTCCCCCTTGATGATCTTATTAACGATATCGATGTCCTTCGAATCGATCTTGCCATCATTGTTGGCGTCGGCGTAGGGATACTTCTCCTTGTCCCACTCCCCCTCCTTTATGATGTCGTTCAGAAGATCGATGTCGTGCTGATCGATATAATCGTCGTTGTTCGCATTTCCCAGAACCTTCACGTTGCCCGTCACTTCGGCTTCGTATTTGTCCTGGCCCCCTTTGAGAATCAGTGCCGCTCCGCAAAATGATGCTATAATAATGATCGCGACAACGGCCACCGCAATCAATCTCTTGGAATTGTCCATTTCAGACACCGAGTTGGATTATTCATCCAACTTATTTCAAGTTATCTTTATATATTAGTTGCGAAAAAATGATGACAAAGCTTTAGATTCGAAGAAAAAAATAATTTTCTTATCATTATAATTCAACCAATTATCTTTAATAATCTGCAGATTATTCAGCAAATGGGAATTTGTATCCACCCAAATCCATCGAACGTCTGGATTCTCAAAAATATGTCCTCGACAATCGCCTGGCCACGAACCCTTTAAGCCCGCCCACGAGCATCCAATCCCCGCATGTCTCAGATCGTCCTCAACCCGAACTGCAACTGCCCGAAGACCGATTGCCCCAGGCACGGGAACTGCATGGAATGCGTGGAGTTCCACAAGGCCCAGGGGAAGAAGATCCCGTTCTGCCTCAGGTCCATGGTCTCGCAGTGAGGCGAGCCATCTCCCGCACACCGCACCGACGACGCACAGCACGGAGTTCATCAGGATGTTGGCCCCCGCTCTCGCATAGGCCTCGTCCACCAGCAGGTTGACCGTGTCGATCGAGAACGTGGACATCGTGGTGTAGGCGCCGAAGAACCCGGTGAACAGGAACGTCTTCCCGACGCCGTCCGAACAGATCCCGTAGCGGAACATCAGGAACGACGCAATGATGCATCCAGTGATGTTCGCGATGAAGGTGGCCCACGGGAAGTCCGTTTCCACCGTGCGGTAGACGGCGAACCTGCCCAGGGCGCCCAGCGCGCCCCCCAGCGCCACCGCGACGAACGGCATCACGGATCCCATGTCCATGGCCGGACCATCGACCACCCCTATTAACCCCTGTCGCAGGGGCCCCCGCCAAGTCTTTTACGGATACGGACATGGCAGGGCATGGATTTGACCACCGAGGAGCAGAGGATACTCGACGGGGAGCAGGGCGAGAGCAGACGGAAGGCGATGGAGCTCGTGACGGCGCTCGGGAAGATCTACGGCGCCGAGGACCTCATCGACATCACCTCCGCGCACCTCTCCGGCGCCTCCTACAAGACGATAGGCGACGGGGGCCTGAAGTACCTCGAGGACATGGTCGCCGGAGGCGCCGAGGTGTCCGTGCCGTCGACGCTGAACCCGGTGGGCATGGACAGGGACCGCTGGAGGGAGATGCACATCACCCCCGAGTTCGCGGAGAAGCAGCTCAGGATCATCGACCTCTACGGGAGGATGGGGGTGCGGAAGACGTGCTCGTGCACCCCGTACACCGGCGCCAACGTGCCGAGCCTCGGAGACCATGTGGCGTGGGCGGAGTCCTCCGCGCTCTCCTTCGTGAATTCGTACATCGGGGCGAGGACCAACCGCGAGGGGGGTCCGGGGGCGCTCGCCGCGGCCATTCTCGGAAAAACGGCCAACTACGGCCTGCATCTCGACGAGAACAGGAGGCCCACCGCCGTCATCGACGCGGACATCGACGGCTCCGTGTTCTCCTACTCCCTGCTGGGACAGGCCGTCGGCATGGAGATGGGATCCGGAGTCCCTTACTTCAAGGGGATATCCCCGGAGGTTGAAGAGGCCAAGACGCTGAGCGCGGCCATGGCCGCGGCGGGGTCGGTGGCGCTGTGGCACGCCGAGGGAGTGACGCCCGAAGCCGGCTCCTACGACATCTCCGAACTGGAGACGATCCACATCGGGAAGAAGGAGCTGGAGGCCGCATATTCCAAGCTGAACACCGTGGACGACGTCCAGCTCATCGCCATAGGGTGCCCGCACCTCACGGTGAAGGAGATGCACCAGATAGCCGAGTTCCTCAAAGGAAAAGAGAAGATCAGGGACGACATCGAGATCTGGTTCTGCACCTCCGCCGAGGTCAGGAACGCATGTCCCGAGGACGTGAAGGTCATGGAGAGGTTCGGACCGGTCCTGGCGGACACCTGCATGGTGGTCGCTCCTATAGAGAGCGCATTCCAGCGCACCGGCACGAATTCGGCGAAGGCGGGGAACTACCTCCCGACCCTGTGCTCGCAGAAGGCGATGGTGAGGGACGTCTCGGCCCTTCTGGAGGTGGTCATGTGATAGTGAACGGACGCTCCATATCCCCCGGCAAAGCCAGGGGGACCGTCCTGAGGCTGGACGAACCGCTGAGCTTCCTCGGCGGGGTCGACGGATCCACGGGGGAGCTGCGCGTGGGGAACGGCGGTAACGTGGCCGGGAAGGTGCTGGTGTTCCCGAGGGGGAAGGGCAGCACCGTCGGTTCCTTCGTGATGTACGACCTGATGGTCCACGGGAAGGCCCCCGCTGCGGTGATCAACGAATCCGCCGAGACCATAGTCGCCACCGGCGCCGTGATATCGTCCATCCCGATGGTCGATTCCGTCCCGTCCGTCTCGATGTTCCGGGACGGGGACGAGGTCATCGTGGACGCGGATGCCGGGGCCGCGGAGATCGTCGGCGTGGAGATGAGGCCGTGCGTCTCGTCGGCCATCCTGTCCGACGGCAAGATCCTGATGCTGAAGAGGCCGGAATCCTGCAGGTCGTTCCCTGGGAGATGGTCCCTGGTATGCGGGAAGATCGAGCCCGGGGAGCTCCCCGTGGAAGCAGCCCGCAGGGAGATAATGGAGGAGACCGGGATAACGGTCGCCAACCCGGACGTCATGAAGAAGCCGATCTACGTCAGGGAAGGGAACACCCTGTGGAAGGTGCACCCGTTCCTGTACAGGATAGGGCACATGGACCCCGTCCTGAACGAGGAGAACGAGGCCTACGAATGGGTGGATCCGGAGAAGGTGGGCGACAGGTTCACCGTCGCCGATACACCCGAGACCGTCAGGTACCTGATGGAGAACTGAATCCAGAGGGCGGTTCCACCGCCCTCGTTCTTTGCAGTTAGTTCAATTTGTAATTCAACTAACGTTTTATGCATTAACGCCGTTATGGTAATAAAATGCAGGATTTCCTGCAAAATTACGGTTTGAAATGCAGTAAATACTGCATTAATATACTGTATTACCATACCCCATCATGGAGAGGGACATCTTCGAGAAGCTCGTGGAGTGGAAGGACTCGGATGATCGCAAGCCCTTGCTACTGAACGGCGTCAGAGGTTGCGGCAAGACCTACATCCTGAATGAGTTCGGGAAGAGGTGCTTCCCAGACACCGCGTACTTCTCGTTCGAAGACGATCCCGGCCTGGCTAAAGTCTTCGAGCAGGACCTCAACCCGAGGAGGATCCTCAAGCTCCTGTCGGCGCTCCGCGATGCTCCGATCCGCGAGGACACCCTGATCGTCCTCGACGAGATCCAGTTCTGCGAAAGGGCCGTCACGTCGCTGAAGTACTTCTGCGAGGAGGCCCCGGAATACGGCGTCATCGGTGCCGGCTCACTCATGCACGTCCCGCTGTCCACCGACCCGAAGACCGATAGGACCGGTGCCCCGGTGGGGAAGGTCGACCTGCTCGTCATGCACCCCATGGGTTTCAGGGAGTTCCTGAAGGCGTGCGGGAAGGAGCTCCTGGCGGAATACGCCGAGGAGGAGTGCGGTCCCACGCTGAACGAGGCAATCGTATCCGTCCTCTTCGACATGTACAGGGAGTATCTGTGCGTCGGAGGGATGCCGGAGGCGGTGCGGGAATGGATCGGGAGCGGGGACATGAATGGGGTCGAACGCGTCCAAGACAGCATCCTCGCATCGTACGCCCGCGACTTCGTCAGATATGCGCCCCGCAGACTGGTCACCAGGATCGACTCCGTATGGGATTCGATCCCGCATCAGCTGGCGGGCGGGGACGGGCGGTTCATGTACGGCCGCGCATCGTCGGGGGCGAGGGCGGTTGATCTGGAGGACGCCGTGTACTGGCTGGTCGCGACGGGATTGGTGAGCAGGGTGGAGTCGATATCCGAGCCCGTGCTCCCGCTGAGGGCGAACGCCGACCCGTCGGATTTCAGACTGTATTGGTGCGACGTCGGACTCCTCAGAAGAGCGATGGGCCTGCAGTCCCGCGACATCCTCCTTCCGACCGACGGGGAGGATGCCTCATTGGAAGGTCTGAACGAGAACTACGTGATGTGCGAACTGACGTGCGACGGGTTCCGGAACGTGTTCTCCTGGTCTTCGGGCGGGAAGGCGAAGGTCGATTTCATCGTACAGATCGGAACGGACATCGTGCCGATGGAGGTGAAGGCAAAGGAACGCATACGCGCGGCCGGCCTGAAGGAGTACACGGACAGGTACGCTCCGCGCATAGCCTTCCTGATATCGAAGAAGAATCCGAAGAACGGTCCGATGACCCATCTCCCTCTGCCGATGATGTGGCTGTTCAGGACGATAGCCGAGAGGGAATGACACCGCCGCATCGCATGTATCCGAGTGCGGTTCGCCGGAGTTGAGAATGCTTGACAGATTTGTACAACAATATACAATTTTGAACAACTCCGCCCCGACCCGTCCAGACGTCCTCCGCCGACCCCATTATATCGCCGTTCATCCTCCGACCCGGTATGCCGGGCTTCGACAACGACCTGTATCTCCGCACTCAATCCGAACACATCCGCGAGCGCATCGGCAGCTCCGGAGGCAAGCTGTACCTGGAGTTCGGCGGGAAGCTGTTCGACGACTACCACGCGTCGAGGGTGCTGCCGGGATTCATGCCGGACAGCAAGATCAGGATGCTGGAGCAGTTCGGCGATCAGGCTGAAGCGATCGTGGTGATCAACGCCGAGGACATAGTGCGCAACAAGGTGCGCAAGGACATCGGCGTCGGTTATGATCTGGAGGTGCTGAGGCTGGTGGACTCGTTCCGCGACAGGGGGATACCTGTGTGCGGTCTGGTCATCACCCATTACGACGGCCAGTCGGCCGCGGACGCGTTCCAAAGGAAGGCCGAAGCATTGGGATTGAAGGTGTACCGCCACTACCCCATCGCGGGGTACCCGACCGACATCGAGCTGATCGCCTCGGACGAGGGATACGGGAGGAACGAGTACGTGGAGACGACGAGACCGCTCGTCGTGGTCACGGCGCCCGGACCCGGCAGCGGGAAAATGGCCGTGTGCCTGTCCCAATTGTATCATGAGAACAGGAACGGGGTCTCCGCCGGATACGCCAAGTTCGAGACGTTCCCCATATGGAACCTCCCGCTGGGGCACCCGGTGAACATCGCGTACGAAGCCGCCACGGCCGATCTGAGCGACAGCAACATGATCGACCCGTTCCACCTGGAGGCGTACGGCAAGACGTGCGTGAACTACAACAGGGACGTGGAGATCTTCCCGGTGCTGAACGCCATCCTGGAAGGGATATTCGGGGAGTCCCCCTACCGTTCCCCGACGGACATGGGCGTGAACATGGCCGGGAACTGCATCGTGGACGACGACGCAGTGAGCCTGGCGGCCAGGAAGGAGATCGTCAGGAGGTACTTCGCGGCGCTCAGGGAGCGCAGGGAGGGGAGATGCGGCGACGAGACCGTCTTCCGTCTCGAGGTGCTGATGAAGCGCGCGGGGATGACGGCCGAGAGCAGGAAGGCCGTGTCGGTCGTGAGGGATTACATGAAAACGTCGGAGAGGCCGGTGGTCTGCGCCGAGCTCCCGGACGGGAGGCTGGTGACCGGGAGGGCGTCCCCTCTTCTGACGGCGTCGTCGGCGATGATACTGAACGCGCTGAAGGTGCTCGCCGGGATCGACGACTCGGTCCTGCTGATATCGCCCGACGTGATCAGGTCGATGCAGAGGCTGAAGGTGGAGTACCTGGGCAACAGGAACCCGCGCCTGCACATAGACGAGATGCTTGTGGCCCTGTCGATAGCGGCGAACACGGATCCCGTGGTGGAGAGGGCGTTCTCGATGCTGCCCAGATTGAGGGGCAGCGACGTGCACTCGTCCGTCATCGTCTCGGCGGTGGACGAGGGGCAGTACAGGAAGCTGGGGATGTACCAGTCCAGCGAGCCGGAGTATCAGACCAAGTGCCTGTTCCATTGGAGCTGAACCGTCCGAGGGGGAGAGACCCCCCGGACGTAAGGAAGGGCCTCCGAAGAATACATCTCGACAGCGGAGGCCCGGGTTTAGCGTGATTCAGTGATGCGTCGTCATCGGAGTCTCAGATCGGGGACCTCTTTGACGACGTCCTTGAACAGGTATCCCTTCGGAACAGGGGGATCGTGGATGTTCTGACGGTACAGATCGAACGGCCTCGGAAGCTTCGGTATGTAGTCGTATTTCCCGGCCACGAGATCGAAGACGAACAGACCCCCGATGATGGACAGAATGAGCTTGTCGAACCTCCTCTCCCACTTCCCATTCTCCTCGACGAACCTCTCGAGGAACATATCGGGGTAGAGCTCCCCCGCGAATCCGCCGGATACGATGGCCAGATGGTTGTACTTGCGGACCTGGTAGCTCTGGAGCTTCCCTAGCTTGATTTTGAGCGCCTCCAGAGCCCCACGGTACGGCTCGGAGGGGTCGCCGAGTTCGTTCGAATCCCTGTAGATCAGAGGTCTGGAGGAATCGATGTCCTTCCTCAGGTCCTCTGGGACGTTGTCGTAGTAGACCACGGTGGGTATCTCCGGAACGGAGATCGCCCTGTCGCGGAGGCTGTAGCAGATGTCCTTCCCGGCGTATTGGCCGGACTCCACCCTGCAGAATACGAAGGTGTCGTGTTCGTACGGAACACGTGTCAGCGCCTCCAGGGTCTTCGCGCCGCCGAGCATGACCCTCAACTCTTGGAAGACGTCGTCGGAAACGGCTGTCGTGACCTCGAGGCCGATGTCTTCGTTGATCCAATCGGGGTGATTGCTCTTGCGGAAATCGCGCGGATAGTCGGGAATCAGACCGCATATCTCGAACAGGGCCGAGACCTCGGGATAATCCATCTCATTGCTGAACTGTACTTCTTGAATGGGCTTGTCCGGCATCGTGATTCACCTCTGGAGAAACTGGTTCCGCACCGGAGTGGTGCGGAGCGTCCGCTGGAGCGGACCGCGTTTGCTGTTCAGGTTCATGGGATCGAAGTCGCGGTGGAGGCCCCTCGCGGGGCCTCCGGGGTTTGATCTTCAGGTTCCTTGTTCACCTCTTACAGAAGTTCGCGCTCAGCTCCTCATGAGACGCAGGGCGACTATGACCGCGAGGATGACGACCAGGATGACCAGTACGATCAGCAGGTAGTCGGTGACCTTGAGGCCGTCGTCGTCCTTCGGCTCGACGGGCTGGACGGGGTCCACGTATCCGGACTTCTCGATGCCGGTGAGCTGGAGGGTCACTTTGCCGGCGGAACCGCTGATGCTGACGCCCATTCCGCTAACGGACGCGGTGGCATCTCCACTGTCAACGAGTGCGAGCTTAGCGGTCCCGGAGTATCCGTTCTTCAGCGTGTAGCTGATCGTGTGGGAGCCTGCCTTCAGGCCGGTGGCGATGTAGCCGAGGCTGATGGAGATCGAGCCATCGTTTATCAGCCCGTACGTCATGAGGTTGCCGTCGA
This sequence comes from Ruminococcus sp. CAG:579, assembly GCA_963650175.1. Classification (GTDB taxonomy): domain Archaea; phylum Thermoplasmatota; class Thermoplasmata; order Methanomassiliicoccales; family Methanomethylophilaceae; genus Methanoprimaticola. The sequence goes on from CAVJLK010000015.1 coordinate 25,879, forward strand.
CCGCGATGTTCTCGATCCCGGTGTCGGCGAGGACATACAGGTTGTAGATCTCGTAGTCGATCTTCGCGGTGACCTTGGTGCACTTGGAGGCTCCGATCTTCTCATTGGTGATTTCGGTGCCCTCCGAGTTGGTCCAGCAATCGAACTCTCCGTTCTCGACGGTGACGTTGTCCACATCGTCGATGTAGTATTCGCTGCTCCTGTCGTAGACGGTCATCCACTCCTTGCCCTCGATGGAGTAGGTGGTGGACACCAGGACGCCCGCGGAGTTCTTGAAGGACTCGAGGGTGGCGTCGGAGACGGATGCCCCGGACTTGACGAAGGCGACGGAGACGTTGTCGATCGGTCCGGAGACCGCGGCCTCGGCGCCCGTGGTCTTCACGACATCACTCGACGTGAGCCCGATGTACAGGTAGGCCCCGACCTTGAAGACTCCAGCGGACTTGCTGTCGGTGGAGTCGGCGACGGACAGGGTGCCCTTGACGGTGACGACCCCGGACACGTAGACGTACTGCTCGTTGGCGACGGAGACGGTGCCCTCGACGGTCAGCTTGCCGGAGAGGTTCGTCTGGGTCGAGGAGGAGGCCAGGGTGGCTCCGGATGCGACGGTCACATCGACAGTGGAAGCGGTGATGTGGACGGTTCCGGCGGAGACCTTGAAGGAGGCCTTGTCGCCGGTGGCCAGAGAAACCAGAGCGGCGGACTCGACGACCATGACTCCCTTGGAGTCGATGGACACGGGTGCGGCGACGTTCTTGACGGTTATGGCGGAGTCGGCGACCTTGACGTCGCCGGAGATCCTCCCGCCGCTGAAGACAAGCTTGGCCTTGTCCAGGGTGATGGACGAGATGGTGAGGTCGCCGTAGACGGTGATCGTCTTCGTCGAGGACGAGGTGCCTGTGAAGGCGACATTCCCTGCGGAGACCTTGCCGTAGACACCGACGGGGTTCGCCGAGACCACAGAGGCGGTCTCGAGGGTGGTGACGTAGTTGTACACTCCCAGGTCGTCGGTGAGCGTGAAGTACGCTCCCGGGGTCTGGTAGTAGTCGTACGTGAGCTCCGCTCCGGACAAGAATGCTCCGGAGACGACGATGGCCGCCTTCTTGGTCAGCTTGTCCGCGGAGAGGGCGAAGTTCACGCCGTCGTCGGTCTGGATCTTCTCGGCGGTCACGAGGACGCCGACCACGTTGATGGTGACCCCGGCCCCGACCTTCAGGTACTTGGAGTTGGGCACCTCCAGGACGACTCCCTCCTTGACGGTGATGTCCTTGGAGAGGGAGACGGTCTCCCTGTCGATGGTGACGGTGTCCCCGGACTGGGCCTCGCTCAGGGCGGTGTACAGGTTGGTGTATTTCGATGAGACGTCGCCGATGACGGAGACGTCCGACTCGATCTTGGAGGCGCCGTTGTTCTTCTTGTTCTCGAAGATCAGGGTGCCCTTCACGTCGATGCCGACGTTCTTGACGGAGGCCCCGTCCTCGACGGTCAGGACGACGTCGGTGTTGGAAGAGGACCCGACAGTGATCGTCCCGGACTCCTTGACGGTGGTCCCGGTGGGGATCGTCAGGTTCTCGGAGACGGAGATTTCGCCGAACACGCTGATGGTGATCGCTCCGGAGTCCAGAGCGTCTTTCAGGGTGGTGTAGTTGTACACGGTCGTGGTTCCGATCTTGCTTTCGTACATGGCGGCGCTGATCTTGTCGATCTTGGTCTTGACCTGGACGAGTCCAGAGACCGCGAGCTTGTTGTTCTCATCGGCGGAGACGACTCTCGAACCATCCTCCGTGGCGATGATCGTTCCGGAAACGGACATCTCGCCGGTGAGCGTCAGGCCGACATTCTTCCCGAGGACGAGGTCCCCGGAGACGGTCAGGTACTTTCCGGAAGCGGTGATGAGGTCATCATTCGCGTCGATTGTGGTCCCGTCCGCCGTGGCCTCGACCGCCACGGATCCGGAGAGGTCCATGTAGTTGTAGTAGTACGTGGTGCCGTTGTAGGTGTACGAAGAGACGGTCTCGGTGATCACGAATCCCTTGATCGCGGTGTTCTGAGCAGGGGTGAAGATCACGGTGTTCGCCGTATTCTGCTGCCCCTCCGCAGAACCGACCTTGAGGCTCGAGGTGAATTTGAGCCCCTCATCGGTGATGGTGACCTGCTTTGCTCCAGATACGGATTCGACCTGGAAGATGGCTCCGCTACCGAGCATGCTGACCTTCAGAATCCCTCCGAGGGTCGCTCCGTCGAGGATTACCGATCCCTTGTTGGAGATGACGGTGCTCCCGTTGACTTCGGACTCCACAATGAGTGCGGCTCCCGACTCGACCGTCAGACCGGCCGCGACGCTGAATGAAGACTCGGTCGCATCGTCGATGAGGATATACCCTCCCGATTTCACGGTGACGGATCCAGCGCTCGCGATGACGAAGGTACCGTTGGACTCGATGGCTCCGGAGACCTTGACGTCCTGCGCCGAGGTGACGGTGAGCTTGGCTCCCTCCTCGACGACGATCTCCCCATTCACGATCATGGAGGCGGCCTTGCTGTTGATGATGAGCTCGGATCCCTTCTGGATGGTCAGGGTGACTCCCTCGTTGAGTTCGAACCCTCCGAGGACGGTCACCTTGGCGCCGTTCTTGATCGTCAGGGAACCGACCACGGTGACGTACTCGAGCTGTCCGTAGGTCTTGTCGGCGGAGATGTCCTCCCCGACGGTCTGGGGGTTCTGGGCCTGGCTCAGATCGATCGTTCCAGTACCGTCGACGGTGATCTTCTGGTCGATCTGGGATCCAGAGAAGGCCTTGAACGTGGCATTCTTGCTGACGGTTATCGTCCGCTTCTCAGTAGTGGCCAGGGCTCCATAGAGGTTGAAGGTGTTGCCCTTCGTGTCCTGGAGGGTCGCATCCCCTCCGAGGGTCAGGGTAACCCCGCTGTTGACTGTCAGGTTCAGGAACTGGATGCTCCCGTTGGTTTTGGTGACTCCGAAGCCTCCAGTGACCTTCCCAGAGATGACCGCGGTCCCCCTGAGTGCGTCGAAGGATCCCTGTATCTTCTCAGCATCGATCTCTATTTTGTCCGAAGCTGCGGATACCTTGAAGTTGCCTGAAACGGTCTGGTCGTTGGAACTCTTGAAGGTTATGCAGGCATCATCCGAATCATGTTTGAGTGCCCCATATTGGATCGTTCCTCCCTGAACGAAGAGAGTGTATTTGCCGAGTACAAGGCTCGCTCCTCCGAAATTCAGGGTGGTCGTCGATTCGACGGTCAGATCGCCAGCCAGGGTGACATCGTTCGACAACTTGACAGAAGGTGTGCCGGCGTCGAGAAGAGCCTTGAGGACCTCGTAATCGGAGGTAGAAGCCTCGGCTTCGGTCTTCGGGGTCTCCCCGTTGACCTTCCCGGTCCCGACGATTGTCGGTTGATTCTCATACTTGATCGTGGCTGTGGACCCGGATCCGGCAATGAACGTCCCGGTTCCAGAGTAACTCGCAGCATCGCTGTCGTGCTTCGCCATCGCGATGGAGCTGTTGTTCGCAACCGTCGCATTATTCATGATGGAGGCCGTCTTGTCCCCGGTCAGCCCGCCGTTGATCGTGAGTATACCGGAGGACATGGTGATCGCCTCAGCCTTGGTATTCGATTTTTCGAGGTAGGCCATTTGGATCTCGCCTCCGACGGTGACGTTTCCAGTGAGGGTGAGCGCCCCGGTGACCTTCATTCCCTGGTCGACCGTCATGTCCTTGACATGGGCTTGGGAGTCGTGGATGTTCACGTACGGAACGTCCTTGCCACTCGCGGAGGAGACCGTGTTCTTGGCCTTGTCATCCCCTCCGACGACGACCTTGTTATAGACGCTGCCTCCTGCGAGCTGCAGGAACTTCGAGTCCTTGGTCTCTCCTCCGACCACAATGTCTCCGGTCATGGCCGTCGACGAGTTTCCGGTGACGGTCAGGACCGCGGGGCTCTTCGTTGCCACATTGGATGTGGCGGCGAACACGTGGAGTCCGGTCGCCTCGTTGTCCTTGATGTCGACATCGCCTGTCGTGGAGAATATCATCATCCCCCTGACGTAGTTCGCGCCATCGACGTTCTTGAAAGTCGTCCCGGTGATCGAGACGGAGGAGGCGGAGCTCACGAGGATGCCGTTCGCCCTCGTGTCGTCGTTCCCTTTGATGGAAATCGTACAGTCCTTCACAATGAGGGTTGCGTCACTCTTGTTGAAAGTGACCACGTCGCTCACAACTCCCTGGGGAGCGACCTCCACGTTCTCGAGGGTCAGTGCCGCGGTCGCGTTGATGGCGACTCCGATCTTGCATGCAGTGGTGCCGTAGGACTTGATCGTTATCGCCTGCGTGACCGAGACCGCTTTGGTTTCGGTTCCCGCGGTGTCGGTCTTCATGTAGACCGTTCCGCCACTCTTCAGCGCCTCTATGGCTTCTGATAACGTGTTGAAACACGGGCTGGCATCGGTGGTCAAGGTCTTGTCGACATAGACCACGGTCGGGGCATCTCCCTCCGCGCTGTTGTCCATTAGAGCCGCAGGCGCTGCGGCCAGAACGACGAACGCGACGGCCAGGATGGCCATAGCAACCATCAGTCTGGATTTCCCCAGCCTGACGGCTGCGCATTCATTCTCTTTTCCTTTCATG
>CAVJLK010000016.1:0-29647 GCA_963650175.1 Ruminococcus sp. CAG:579
GCTAAGAGCGCGATTATTTATAGGGTGGACGTATATCAAGCTTTGCACGCGGACCGGCAGCGTCAGCTCTCGATGGATCGCCCGGTCGATGAACAGATAAGAACACTGATGTACGCGAATGCGCGTAATCGGAGGTCAGAAAGAAAGAACTTGTTTAATCGTGTTTGCCTGGATTCCGGTATAGTCGGAAGTCACGCCTTCATGTTCTTCGGCGTGATATCGACGCCATCGATTTTAACTTCTTCTCCGACCGTTCTCCGACAAGCGTCGGAGGGCTTCATGGACACGCGTTTCTCATCCATGCGAACGGACGTTTCGTGTCCGTATTTAAAGCGCGCCTGCTGCAGTCAGTATGACACGGCGCTCTTCGTTTTATAGAGCAGGTCGGATCCAACCGGATCGGAGTTCCACCGGGATCCTGTGGAATCTCAGCGATTCCCTCCTTGCCGCCGCCGCGGCGACGAGCTCCGCGATGTGGACCACGGGGATCCCGCGCTCCTGAGCATCGAACTTGACGAAGCACATGGGGCATCCGACGACGATGACCTCGGCGCCGGCGCACTCCTCCTCGCGCTCCCTCATGAGGGGGACGTTGACGGGTGCGTTCTTCCCGCAGCATCCGATCTCGCTGTTGACGACCTCGCAGTTCATCCTCTCCAGGACGGCCTTCATCTCCTTCTTCAGGTGTTCGGCGGAGCAGCCGGGCTCCATCCCGACCCTGATCGTCCTGTCGAACCTCGGAAGGCCGTCCAGGCGGCCGTGGAGGAAGGCTATGATGTGCGATGCCCGGGGATAGACGGGCTCCAGCTCCCCGCTGCATCCGGCGCACAGGGTGACGATGTCCCTCCCTTCGGCACGGGAGCACAGTTCGTCCTTGCGCCGCTTCTTCTCGATCTCCGTCATCCCCATGAACTGGATCGGGTGGAGGCAGCAGGATTCCGAAGGGAGGCGCGACGCCTTCACGCCCAGCGCATCCATCGCGACGGACGCCGCGAATTCGATGAACGGCGCCAGAGCGTTGACCACGCATCCGGTCATGACGTACGCGTCGTCCCCCTTCCACTCGGGTTCGACGCATCTGTCCTCCGCCGGGGCGCGGACGAATCCGGTCTCCTCGAACGTCTCCGGGACCGACAGGCCCTGCTCCATGTAGATCAGGTCCCTGATCACGGTGAACGGGTCGGAGCGGAAGCAGATGCGGGAGCAGGTCCCGCACACGATGCATTGGTCCAGGTTCCCCTCGCCCCCGGCCATTATCTCCATGGGGTCTATGCCCCCGTGCTTGAACGAGGGGCACGCGGCCGTGCATCTCCCGCAGAGTATGCACGTGCGCCTGATCCTCTCGACCTCCTGCATCAATGCGAAGCTCATCTGACCCTCCTGGCGGGCATCTCCGGAGGGTTCGGCTCCATCATGGCGCCGGAGCACCCCGTCCTCACCACGTACGGCGTCCCGCCGCGGGAGCTTATGGCCTCGCAGACCTTCTCCGGCCTGTCGGTGAGAGCGACCATGCACCCCCCTCCGCCGGAGCCTGTCAGCTTCGCGCCGTAGGAGTACGGGAGCGAGGCGTTCACCAGCTTGTTGAGCGGGTCGCAGGAAACACCGAGGATGGACAGGAGCTTGTGGTCCTCGGTCATGAGGCGTCCGAGGCGCTCCACGTCGTTGTCCCTCAGGGCCCTCCCCCCTTCGATGGTCACGTTCTCGATGTCGTCGACCACCTCCATCGCGAAATGGGTGCGGTCCACGTACCTGTGGACCTTGTCGACCTGCGGTCCGGTGGGGGCGCGGATGCCGGTGTTCCCGATGACGAACGTCATCTCCGGGGCCTTCAGATCGTTGAAGCTCCAGCTCCTCCCCCCGCGCTCGACCTTCCAGAGGAACTTCCCCCGGGAATCGGGCATGTTGATCGTCAATCCCCCGCCGTGGACGCAGGTGGACACGTCCATGGGGCTGCCGTTGCCCTGGGCGTAGTACTCGGCGTCGTACGCCTCGCGCATGACCTCCTCCTCGGCAAGGGATTCGCCGTTGAGGGACGCCAGGGCCATGGCCGCCGCCGCGCAGAGCGCCGCCGACGAGCCCATGCCGGATCCCACGGGGATCTGGCTGACGGAGACGGCGTCGATCGCGTAGCGCAGGTCGCGGGTCAGATGCCTCATGTGGGCCTGCTTGCGGAAGTCCATGCGCTCGCCGTTCATGGTGTTCCAATTCGAACGGCGGAGGGCCACGGTCATCCTCAGGTCCACGGCCAGGGTTATCGCCGGTCTGCCGTATACGACGGCGTGCTCGCCCAGGATGACGAACTTCCCGGGGGCCGATGCGGTATGCCACTCGGGCCTCATCGGTCCAGACCGTACCTTCTGGTCTCTTCGGCGATGGCGTCGTCGGGGTTGCGCCCGTTGAGCGCGGGCTGCGGTATGCTCCACCACTGCTCCTCCATGTCGCCGAGCCTGCGGTCGTAGTCCTCCTCGGACTCCCCTTCCTTCTGCTCGACGGTCATGAGCGCCTTGGACATCTCGCCCAGGAGGTCCACGCCGAACTTCTTGTTGACTATGCACATGCCGATGTATCCGTCGAGGCAGGCGCAGATCTCCTCGCGCATGTCCGCGTCCACCGCTTCCATGACGACGTCCAGCACGCTGTTGGCGGTCATCTTGAAGATGAGCTGGTGCTTCGCCTCGTCGGGGAGCTCCTCCTCCGCCATGATGGTCTCCATCATCTCCTTGCTGAAGAGGTCGGAGAAGGCGGAGGTCCTGTTGGGGTTCCTGCCGAACGTGCGCTCTATGTGCTCCTTCTCGGGATCCTCGGGTTCCGAACCCCCGAACAGGTCCGCATTGGGGTCGAGTTCTCCTGCCATGCTATCACTTCTGGCGGGACATGACGTCCGACAATATGTCCATTCCCCTGGAGATCTTGTCCTCGTCCGCGGCGTAGGAGAACCTGAGGTGCCTCTCCCCGTAGGCGCCGAAGGCGGAGCCGGGGGTGCAGATGAGGCCGGCGCGGGCCAGCTCGTTGGCCAGGTCCTGGGATTGGATGTCCTGTTCGTAGGCGGGGAACGCGTAGAAGGCGCCCTTCGGGGGCTCGATGGACATGCCGTCGATTTCGTCGATCCTCCTGCAGATGAGGTCGCGCCTCCCGCGAAAGGTCCTGCGGGCGTCGTCCAGGTAGCCCTGCATGTGGGGGAGGGCCGCGAGGATGCCGTACATGGCGGGCATGTTGGGGCTGGCGCAGACGTGGTACTGCATCTTGATCAGCGGGTCCATCATCTCGTCGTTGGCGAAGACGAACCCCATCCTCCATCCGGTGACGGCCATCATCTTGGAGAACCCGTTGACGACCACGGCGCACTCGGGGCTGTCCATGAAGGAGACGTGCGAGCCCTCGTAGACGAACTCGCAGTAGACCTCGTCGGACAGGATGGTTATGTCCTTCTCCCAGGCCAGGTCGACCAGGGCGTCCTTGGACTCCTGTGTGAGGACCCCTCCGGTGGGGTTGGAGGGGGTGTTGACGACGATCATCGTCGTGCGCGGGGTGATCTTGGAGACTATGTCGTCCAGGTCGGGCTGGAAGGTCCCGTCGTCCGTCAGTCTGTACTCGACGGGCGTGCCGCCGGCGAGCCTGACGTGCGGAGCGTAGATCACGAACCCCGGGCTGGGGACCAGGACCTCGTCGCCGGGGTCGATCATGCTCTGGGTGACCTCCAGGAGGGCGGTGGAGCCGCTGGGGGTGATCATGATGTTGCTCCCTTTCATCTCCCCGAACTTGGAGAAGTAGTCCGCCACGGCGTCCCTGAGCTCGGGGATGCCGGCGGTGGGGCCGTACTTGTTCCTCCCCCGCCTCGAGGCCTCGCACATGGCTTCGATGGCTTCCGCGGGAGGGTCGAGGTCGGGTTCCCCCAGGCCGAGGTTGACCGAACCCGGGCCGGCGAGGTCGAACATCTTGCGGATGCCCGACATGGGTATCTCGTTGATCCTCTTGGAGGACTTCATGGGACCCTGTACGGGGCCTGCTGATTAAAGGCATCGGTGGCCGTCGGGCGGGTGCGTCCAGACGTCGGTTTAACGACGTTTACAGGGGGTTTCCGAGGGGAGGTCGGAGAGGCCGATATGTGCCAGATGCGCGCATGTCGGAATGCCCCGATCGAGGATGTATAAAAGCCTCCTGGCAGGGGCCCGACGGGGCCGTTTAAATACGGCTAAATCTTCGTTCGGTTCAGAGGCGAGATGGGATGCCGAAGAGACACAGCAAGAGGTCGGGATCCAACGATTTCGACATCTCCGTGGACGAGGGGACTTTCGGGGATTACGAGGTCTTCGGAGTCTACAACGACGATGCTCCCGAGGGTTCCGAGCCCGAGTTCGAGATCTTCATCGTGGCCACCCCCCAGGAAGTCTGAATCCGTCATTCTCCGGACGGATGTCCGTCGCAGGGGCGCCCCTCGCATCGTTCCGCGGTCTCCGCGGATTGTTCTTCCGCCTTCATCTTCATGTACCTGTCCGCCGCGATCGTGTAGTACGCGTCGGAGGACGAGTTCAGGGCGGTCTCGAACGAGTCCTGGACCACTCCGATTATGAACCCGATGGCGACCATCTGCATGGCGACGGTGTCGGATATGCCGAACAGGGAGCAGGCCATGGGGATCAGGAGAAGGGAGCCGCCCGCGACTCCCGACGCGCCGCACGCCCCGACGGTGGCGATGACCGACAGTCCGACGGCCAGCAGAATCGGCACGTCCATGCCGAGGGTGGCCGCGGCCGTCATCGTCATCACGGTGATGGTCACCGCCGCGCCGTTCATGTTTATCGTGGCCCCCAGCGGGATGGAGACGGAGCTGAACCCGTCGTCCACGCCCATCCTCTCGCATAGCTTCATGTTCATGGGGATGTTGGCCGCCGAGCTCCTCGTGAGGAACGCGGACACGGCGGAATCGCGCAGGCACACCAGAAGAAGCGGATACGGGTTCCTCCTCAGGAGGCAGGCGACGATCGCTGGGTTGGTGACGAACGCGACGAACAGCATGCACGACACGAGCAGGAGGATCAGCTGACCGTACTCGGCGAAGATCTCCATGCCGTTCTCGGACACCGTGGCGTACACGAGGCCCATGATCCCGAACGGCGCGAAACCGATGATCGCCTTGACGATGTCGGTGACGAGCATGCTCAGGTCGCCGACGATGTCCTTCGTGGATTCGGAGCAGTACCTCCTGATGAGCAGTCCCGCGAGCACGGCCCAGAACAGGATCCCGAGGTAGTTCCCGCCGATCAGGGCGGACAGGGGGTTCTCGACGAGTTTCATCAGCAGGTCGTGGAACAGCTGGCTGAGGTCCGTGGTCGGCTCCTCCGTCGCGCCCGGGACGTCCAGGGTCACGGTCACATGGGCGACCGAGCACGCGACGACCGCCACGACGGCGGCGACGACCGTGCTGACGATGTACAGGGCGATGATGAGCTTGAAGTGGTTCCTGTAGTCCGATTTGGACCCCGCCAGGGAGTTCAGGACCAGGATGAAGACCAGGAACGGGGCTATGGCCTTGAGGGCGCCGATGAAAACATCGCCGATCGTGGAGATCAGCAGGATGCCCGGCACGGTCAGCGCCAGGACGATGCCGACGGCCAGGCCTGCGAGGATCCTCAGCATGAGGCTGATCGAGTTCCACCTGTCGCAGGCCTCCTTGAGGGTCATCGTCTTTTCACAGCGGTCTAACCATCAAAAAGTTGTCGGCGGGGACGGGCCGTGCGATGCGGTCCCGCATCGGGATTATCTACGATACGCCCCATCTGTGTCTCGAGGAAAGGTGTCGCGATGACCGGAGAGGACGATTGGGACGCGATCAAGGAGCGGATCGACGGCATGGACGAGGACGGGCTCCGCATGACGATAGGGATCATGGCTCTGAAGCTGGGCCCCGTCGAGACGTCGAAGGCCATGGATGCGATGTACGAGCTGAGGTACGGTCCGAGCGCGGACGCGCTGCGTGCGCCGAGTTCCGATGAGATACATGGCAGGGTGAGAAGCATCCTCATGCACGCGTCCGAGAATGCAGCGGAGATTTGCGAATTCGATTTCGATGATTCTGATCCGGAAGAATGGTTCACTGACAGCGAGAATCATCTGATGCGCGAGGGGATCGAGGAGGAGTACGCCGATCTCTGCCGGGAGATCCTGGAGTACGGCGATCCGGAGGAGATCCGGAAGATCGTCGAAGGGGTCGCGGAGGCCCTGAGGGACCGCGACATCCCTTGGAAGGACACCTCCGAGGACCTCATGGAGTTCCGCAGGATGTTCGCCGACGCGATCGAGGAGAGGTTCCGGAACGGGGAGTTCGGGGAGCTCTTCGGCGATATCGATCGATGGTGACCGTGGATGAGGCGGTCAGCTCATCAGATAGTCGAAGATGTCCGATCTGACCGCATCTTTCAGCCTGTAGCGGATCTCCACGGGCTTCCCATCGGTCAGGAATCCGGCGAAGTCCATCATGCCGAGGTAGTAGAACTCCTTGAAGCTGGAGTCCTTGTCGTTCTTGTTCTTTCTGATGAACAGATGGATGGACGTCCCATTCTCCTTGTGGTCTCTGACGTGGATCATGTTCTTGGAGTCCTTCCCATCCGGTGATTTGGACAGCGCAATGAGGGTGTTGCGGTTCTCAAAGCGGTCTGCATACCTCTGCGATTCAACCACATCCTCCCCTTTCTTGTAGTTGATGAACACCATGAACGAGTTTGTGATAGGATCGAACCTGTATCCTCCGATGACTCCTCCGTTGAGGTTCTTGGACCAGTTGCCCAGACGGCAGACGTCCTCGTACGAGTATAGGCGATTCAGAACGAAATCCGTCCCTTCATACATCGCAGTGTAGTGCAGACGGTTGTTCTCCTTTCCGAGGGCAAGGACGTTGTCGAGATGGAATTTGAATCCGGGGTGTTCGACAATTTCGAGGAATTCCGAAGACGATGCGTTGTTCTCGGCGAATCTGATCTCTTCGCCGTAGAACGAGCCGTCCAGCACGGCGAGGATGTTGGCCATGCGGATCTCATCGATGCCGGTGCGGATCTTCTCTATGAATCCTCTGATGTCGGGGCATCCCTTCGCAAGCTCCTCTATGGTTTCGATATCGAGAAGGCGCTTTCCCGGAGCGATTAGGGATGTGATTCTGGCAAGGTACTTCTCCTGCTTCTCCGTCAGCTCAATGTCGTACGTCTTGTCGGTTTCTTTGAGGAACGCATGGTACGACTCCCATTTGGAGACGTACTTCAGCGCATCGACCGTCCCGTGGCTCCTGAAGTCGGTGAGGTTCGGGATGCGGTCCAGTTTGATCCTGAGGTTGCGGTACTCCTCCCTGAGCATCTTCTTCTCGCTGAAGTTCGCTCTGTCGATCGACTCGTAGATCCTCTTCTTGGTGATCTCGTCGAAGCTGATGGTCGAGTTCCCGAAGACCATGCTGTCCCCGGAGGCGACGAACCTCCTGGCCTCCGTCTTGTTATACGAATGGTCGTCCGACAGCGCCAGCGGGATGCAGTAGTTCCTCTCGTAGTTGCCTATGAAGTCCAGAACGACCAGGAAATCCTTGTCCCTGTGGAGCCTCAGGCCCCTCCCGAGCTGCTGGATGTACACGATCGGCGACTGTGTCGGGCGGAGCATCACGACCTGGTTCACCGACGGGATGTCTACACCTTCGTTGAACAGGTCGGCGGTGAAGATGTAGTCCAGGCAGTAGTCCCCGGTATCGGATTCCAGCCTCTCGATCAGCGTCTCCACGTGGGCCGGGTCCATGTCCCCGGAGACCCATGCGGTGCGGAGGCCCCTGCGGTTGAACAGCGCCGACAGCATCTCGGCCTCCTTCAGACCGCGGCAGAACACCAGCCCCTTCAGCCTCCCGCCGCTGTATCCGTAGTAGGAGGTTTCCCTGATGATGTGGTCCACCCTCTCCTCCAGATCCACCTCGCCGAAGACGGTCTTGTCGTCCATCTCGACGCCGTCGATCTCCAGCTCGGACACGCCGAAGTAGTGGAACGGGCAGACGAGGCTGTACTCCAACGCTTCTTTCAAACGGATCTCGTAGGCGATGTTGTGGTCGAACAGGGCGTAGATGTCGTACCCGTCGGTCCTGTCTGGGGTGGCGGTCATGCCGAGCATGAACTTCGGTTCGAAATGGGATATGATCCTCTGATAGGACGGGGCGCCGGCGTGGTGCACCTCGTCGATCAGGATGTAGTCGAAGCGGTCCGCCGGGATCCTGTCCAGCACGTTTTTCGACGACATGGCCTGCACGGTGGAGAACAGGCAGTCGCAGTCGTCGGGGACGTCGGTTCCGTTGAAGATCGCCATCCTCGGACCGGGTCCGAAGACCCGCTGGAAGCTCTGCATGGCCTTGTCGCGGATGCTGCGTCTGTGTACGAGGTAGAGGACCCTGCCTCCGTGGACCTTGGCGTCGAACGCCGCCAGGTACGTCTTCCCGCTACCGGTGGCGGAGATGACCAGCGCCCTCCTCCCGCCGTTCGCCCGGATCCCGGCGAGGCTCTTCAGGGCCCCGGCCTGCATGACGTTGGGCTCGATCCTCCGGTCCGTTTCGGGGATGATCCCCTCGGAGACCGCCCTGCGCTCCTCGCGCATCGAGTCGTAGATGGAATCGTAGGCCTCCAGCCACTCCGGGGTGACCGGCGTGGCGTGCTCGTAGACCTTCTCGAACTCGTCGACGATGCTGCCGATGACCTGTCCGGACTCGGCGGAGTTGAAGAGGATGTTCCATTCGCCGTTGGAGCAGAGGGCGTTGTTGGTCAGGTTGCTGCTCCCGATAATGACATCGTACCCCTCGCCCTTCCTGAAGATGTAGCACTTGGAGTGCATCCTCATCTGCTCCTCGGTCACGATGCGGAGGTCGATGTTTGACATCTCCAGCAGCTTCCTGAGGGCCTTGGGCTGGGTGAAGTTCTGGTATTGGGATGCGACGATCCTTCCTCTGACGCCCCTCTCGGTCAGATGCTTGAACTCGTTGAGGAGGGCGTTCACGCCGTCGTACGTGACGAACGCCACGGAGAACAGGAATTCGTCGCAGGACGAGAGCTCCTTCTTCATGGCGGTGATGACCTTCTCGCCCAGGTCGGGGTCGTTGACCAGGAACCGGGGGATGTAGGGCTCCTCGGCATCGACGGAGCGGTCGATGAATCCCCTCTCGAGGCCGGTCTTGAGCATGTCGAGGGTCAAGGCGAGTCCTCCAGAAGGTCGACTATGAGCCTGTCCGCCTCGATCCAATCGAGGCTACGGAGTTCGTCGGGCCCGAACCATCCGGCGGATTCGTGCTCCGTGAGGACGGGTTCGCAGGAATCCATCGGGACCAGGAACGCGTGGATGAGGACGTCGAAGTCCGGGTACGAATATTGCACTTCTCCGACGGGGCGGAGGGCGTCTATGTCGACGGACAGTTCGAGCTCCTCGGAGAACTCCCTGACGAGCGCTTGTTCGGGAGTTTCGCCAGGTTCGACCTTCCCGCCGGGGAACTCGTACCTGTGCGACAGGTACGGGTACTTGGCCTCGCCCTTCCTGAAGCAGAGGTACCTGGAGCCGTCGTACACGATCCCGGCGGATATGACGAACATGCAGGATCCGAGATCGGCTGCGGCTAAAAACATGCCGGGGACTGTACTCGCGTCATGTTGATGGCGGTCTCACAGGTCTATCTTGGGCAGAGGCTCCGCGATGTCGTCGATGAACGCGGCCGCGAAGAGGGGGTAGTGCTCGATGCCGTCCTCGTCGACGCGGATGTTCGATTCCTCGAACACGATCCTCCTCTGGAACCTGCCGTCCCCCAGCGTCTTCGACAGCGACGGCGCTTCCCTGCTCTTCCCGGTTCCCACCTCTATCGCCGCCGTCTCCAACCCGAGTCCCACGACGAAGTCGAGGTCCATCCTGCCCGGCCCCCTCCTCTCGATGTAGCAGTTCGGTTCGATCCCGGCCTTCGTCAGGCATTCCGCTACGGCGTTCTCCGCCAGGGCGCCCTGGGCGAACCCCCAGTCCTTCGAGTGCGCGGCGCGGAGCGCGTCCGGCCCCATCATGCAGACCAGCATGCCCGTGTCGGACATGTACGCCTTGAACCGGGACGGTTCCTTCCTGATCCTCAGCGGCGCGGCGATCCCGCGGAGACGGTGGCAGGGGTCGATCATGCCGGTCCCGATGAGCCAATCTAGGGCGTCCGAGTACGTCCTGGCCCCCGAATCGGATCCCGGACCGCCGGGGTCGATGCGGGACCACATGAACTTCTTGTTCGTCCCGGCCAGCTGCCTCGGGACCGAATCGAAGCATTTCAGGACCTTCAGAGCCTCCGATTCCGGGGCGAGGTCCATGGCATCGTTCCTGAACGTTCTCACAGCGTCCTCCAGGATGCGGGAGACGCGGCCGATCCCCTCCCCCGATGCGAACGCCGCCACGGCCTCGGGCATCCCGCCGGTCGTCACGAATTCGGCGAAGCGGTCCGAATAGACCCTCAGCGCGGTCTCCGACAGGGGTTCGCGTCCGCGCACCGCTCTCCTGAGCTCCGCCGTCCGCTCCTCGTCGTATCCGACGGCCCACAGGAACTCCTCGAAGTCCATTCCGCGCATGCGGATTTGGCTCTCGTACCCGACGGGCACGAGGTCCGCGGGGCCCCATTCCACGTTCCTCAGGCGGATGTCCGTGAACGAACCGATCGCGATCACGTCGTACCTTCCGTCCTCGGTGAAGCTCTTCAGGGCCGTCCTGGCCCTGGGGCAGCGCTGGATCCCGTCGAGGACGATCAGGGTGCTCCCCGGGGGCAGTTCCGAACCCGGGCTCAGGATGCGCATGGCGTCGACCATCCTGTCGACGTCGAGGTTCCCGTCGAAGATCCCCCTGGCCCGGCCATCCGCGCTCAGGTCGAAGCGGACGCTGTGATCGTACGTCTTCGCGAATTCGCGGACGACCGTCGTCTTCCCGACTCCGCGCCGCCCCTTGATCAGCAGGCATTTGCGCTCGGGCTCCGACTTCCACGCTACGAGCTCGTCCATCGCCTTCCTGCGGAGCATGTTTGCTCGACGATATTCGAGTATATGAATGCATCAGACAATCCATCTGAAAAATCTGCATGGATGCAGGGATTTCACGTAAAAAATCCACATCGATGCAGAAAATTCATCTGAAAAATCCGTATCGGTGCGGACCTCGCAGGTGCACCAGCATTCCGCCGTACCTCTCGCTGTACTCCGCCTTCAGATAGTTCCTCTCCAGCGGGTCCGACGACCCGTACACCTCGCCGAGGCGGTCGATGGACATCCCCGAGTCGAAGGCGTACACCGTCCCCTCCTCGTCCGGGCGTATGAGCATCGTCCTCATGTCGGGGCTCACGTGCACATGGTACCTCCCGTTCCTCAGGGCGTCGCAGGACAGCCTCCCGCCCTGGATGACCACCGTGTACTCCCTCGCGTCCCCCCTCGGCTCCATGGGATTCCGGCGCGCCCGTCCGACCGCCGGCGACGCGGGCGACGACGGGACGGTCCTGGGCGGGACGGCCTCTCCCCCGTCGAACGACGTGAGGACCGTCTCCTCCGAACCGAGTCCGATCTCCGACCTCCCCGGTCTCGAAGCCAGCTCGTTCTTCAGGATGCGGATCTCCTCCCTCAGGGCGGCGTTGGCGTCCTCGCGGGCCTTCAGCTCCGTCTCGTGCCTCCCCCTGAGCTCCTCCTCGATCCTGGTCTGCAGCTCGCCCAGGTACTTCTCCTCGAAGCCCTTCTCGAACTGCGCCCTGTTCCTTTTCCAGAGGACGGAGATCATCTCGTTCTTGATGTTCCGGTCGCACTCCATCAGGATGTTCACGTCCACCTTCCTGACGGCCTTGGCGTAGTACACGCCGCCGGCCTCGTACATGCTCATGATGCAGATGTACGGCTCGCCCTCCTGTATCTCCAACCCCCCGTACCCCGCGTCCGGGAAGACCATGATGCGGTTGTAGTCGGAGATCAGGCCGGTGTTCCTGGGGTTCTTCCTGAACACCAGGATGTCCACGGCCGTGTTCGATCTGACGATGACGTCGCGGGGGGCGAGCTCGACGCCCTCCCTCTCCATGAACTCGCGCTGCAGATCCAGCAGATTGGCCATGGTATCGGCTCCCCTCCGTCGGCACGGGATTCAGTCTCAGTATGGGCATCTGGTCCAGGACGTAGTAGGCGTCGGCGGTGCGCTTCGTTTCGCTGTTGTACGCCCCGCTGAACGCGGCAACCTCCACCCTCTTGCCGGCGGACTGGACCTTCTGTATCGCCGGGACGAAGTCCCGGTCCCCGCTCACGACTATCGCCACATCGTAGTGGTTCATCATCGCGTGCTCGAGCATCTCGCAGGCCAGGGACACGTCCACCTCCTTCTGCTCCACCTTGTCTCCGCGCCTGACGAGGGAATCGCGCTCTATCACGCGGAAGCCCTGGTCCCTCAGGCTGTTGTGCAATGCGTCTATGGGATCCCCTTCGACCACCACGTGGGGCCTGCCGTCGAAGACGTAGGCCCCGATCAGCTCCCTCCCGCCGACGAGGATCCTCGTCAGACCGAACAGGTCCAGCGAGCCGATCCTGCCGGTCATGTTCAGGGAGGAGTCGATGTTCCGGTAGTCGATGAACACCATGACCCTGCTGTAGGGGTTCTCGTTGAACAGTTTCATCGACATGTCCGGAGCATGGGGGGTCAAAGATTTATCATCTTCGGTTATCGAAGCTTTAAATTAGGATAATGTAATACATGGTCCGATGATGAAAGAACAGAGCAGGACCGGATGCGGCCGGAGGAAGGCCGTCGTCGCTCCCGGCGGGGAATCCCTGCCGGGTCTGAGCGAGTTCGAGAGGAAGACCATGCGCATCGTCTCCGGCGATGCCGAGCCCTCCGGCTCGGGGGTGCGCGTCGACGGAACCGAGGCGCTGAGGGACCAGAACGGGAGGCTCACCGAGGAGCGGGACAGGCTGAGGAGGGACCTGGAGAAGGCGGAGAAGGAGGCCTCCGGGCTCAGATCGGACCTCAAGGACGCCAAGGAGAGGCTGTCGGTCGCGGAGCAGAACCTGGAGACCAACCGCGCGAGGAACGCGGAGCTGGCCGGGGAGCTCGAATCGAAGAAGGAGAGCATCCGCAGGCTCGTGGACGAGAGGTCCCAGCTGGCCGAGAGGGTCAGGAGCCTGGAGTCCGGTCGTCCGGATATCCTGGCGCAGTACAACGAGAGGACGTTCGCCGAGATGGATTCTCAGATCAAGTCGCTGAGGAGGGAGAAGGCCGACCTCGACGGGAGGGTCGCGGCCCTGGAGGAGAGGAACGCGAAGATCGCCGCGGAGCGCGACGGGTTCGAGGCTGACGCGGAGAGGCTCGGCGGGGAGCTGGAAGCGCTGAGGAGGGAGATCGCCGCGGAGAAGGAGGCCGTCACGGTCACGAGGAAGGACGAGATGTCCATGTCCTCGTCCAGGTTCGAGGACGGCAACTACGACGTCCGTCTGAGCGCCGACCTGTCCTACATGACCTTCAGGAAGGATCCGAACGGGAAGGCGCTCTGCTGGGGCAAGCGCATCTTCCTGCCGAAGCTGAAGGCGTACGTGCCGTTCGAGAAGAAGACGAAGTACGCGGGGGAGGAGGTCGACGGGATGATCAGAATAAGGCTGGTGCGACGGCTCCTGGAGGATCTCAATCGATGCAGAACTCGGTGTCCCCGTCGGTCGGGTATCCCGTGGTGCCCTTCTCCTCGAGGATCCGTTTGGCTATCCCGTAGGCGACCTCGTCCAATTCGCTGCCGGCCTTGAATTCCTCCCCCTTCCTGACGGCCCGGACAGCGTCCTCCGTCGACCAGCAGACATCGGCGAAGATGTCCTGCAGTTTGACGGATCCGTACATGTCGCGGTACTCCCATTTCTGCTTGGCGAGGTCCGGTCTGTAGTACCCCTGGTACAGGCGCTGCGAGGCGGAGGATTTGATGCCCATGTCCGCGAGCCTCTTCTTCCCCTTCGACTCCCGGTCCGCGTCCACCCATCTCAGGACTCCGTTCATGACGTCCTCGAAGAAGCCGTCCATCTCGTACGTCTTGTACCAATGGTGGTCGGACATCCAGGCCATGTCGTGCGGGTTCACGGTCTCCATGGGCTTCCTCTGGAACCTGAGCCACATGAGATAGCCTCCGGGACCGCCGTACTGGTTGCCGGGGATCCTGAGGTCGTGCTCTATGATCCAGTCGGCGATCAGGTCGACGGTCGGATTGTGTCCGAAGTCGCCGAAGCGGTAGCTCTTCCCGAAGTCCTGCAATCTGGCGAGGACCTCCTCGGGGTCGTCGTCGGAGTTGATCAGTTCGCTCAGGTAGAGCCATGCGTAGCCCTCGTCCGAATCCGGATGCTCCCCGCGCCTCAGCGCCGTGCGCCAGCCTTTGTAGAATTCCGTCTGTTCGGGGGTCATGATCCCCCAGGAGATCCTGAGCCTCTTCGAGGACACGTACGGTGCCGAAGGATCCCCTTCGTCGTCCCGATGGGCGGCGAATTCCGCTTTGAGATCCCCCGGAGGGGTTCCGTGGTTGGTGCCGGATTTGTGGATGGTGCCTCTGTCGTTCATATCGGGGGATGGCAGGTCGCGTATTTCTATGGCGACGGGCGGAATGCTCTCCGCGTCCGACTTTGAACATGCTCAGAAAAGCCCCCGCATCTTTCGTCCGTTCTTAAAACCGCTGTTTGTGGCAGTCAAGGATAACTACCCGCTACGAATTCCGTAATTCCGACCGTCTGGATTGCCCGCATTCTACGGAATCCGCAGGAAAAACCGAAATTTCTGGCTAATCTTCTTATACCGCATCTTCAGCTCTGTACCCATGACTGAATGGAAGTGTCATTTTGACCGAGGAGAGAAGCGTCTTCGGCGGGAGGAAGGCGTTCATCCTCGCCACCGCCGCCTCCGCTGTCGGTCTCGGTAACCTCTGGAGGTTCCCCACCCTCGCCACCAGGCACGGCGGAGGAACGTTCCTTCTGACTTACATAATTGTCGTAATTTTGTTCGGCGTCATCCTCCTGTGCACGGAGATCGCCATCGGGCGCAGGACCCGCAAGAGTCCGATCGACGCGTTCGAGACGCTCCATCCCAAGAGCAGGTTCCTGGGTGTGATGGCCTCGGCCGTGCCGGCCATAATCATGCCGTACTACTGCGTGATAGGGGGATGGGTCCTCGCGTTCTTCGTGGGATACGGGACCGGGACGGACATGTCGTCCGCGTTCGGCGACTTCATCAGCTCCTACTGGTCCATAGTCGCGTTCCTGGTGTTCTTCGGGCTGTCCATGCTCGCCATCTACGCCGGGGTCACGAAGGGCATCGAGAAGACCAGCCTCGTCATGATGCCGATGCTCCTGATCATCCTCGTCGTGCTGGTCATCCACATGTTCCTGCAGCCCGGGATGTCCGACGGGATCCACCAGTACCTGTCGTTCGACTTCAGCGAGGTCAACGGGAGCATGCTGGTCGACGCCATGAGCCAATCGTTCTTCTCGCTGTCCATCGCAATGGGGATCCTGATCACCTACGGGTCCTACATGGACAAGAAGGAGGACATCGAGGTCTCCGCGCTGAGCATCGGTCTGATCGACACGGTCGTCGCCTTCCTCGCCGGTCTCCTGATCGTCCCGACGGTGTTCAACTACGTCCAGACGGAGTGCGGCGGGGTCATGCCCTCCGGGCCGTCGCTGATCTTCAGCGCGCTGCCGAACATCTTCGTCGACATGCCCGGCGGACAGCTCGTCGGATTCCTGTTCTTCCTGCTGGTGCTGCTCGCGGCGCTGACGTCGGCCATCTCGGTCGCCGAAGCTGTCGTGGCAACCATCATGGACCGCGCCCACAAGACCCGCAAGGAGGCCGTCATCCTCTTCACGATCCCCGTGGCGATCGTCGGCAGCATCGTCTGCCTCGGATTCGGCCCGCTGGACTTCGTCGCGATTAACGGCAAGGGCATACTCGACATGCTGGACATCCTGTCCAACAGCATCATGATGCCCATCGTGGCGTTCGGCACATGCGTCGTGGTCGGCCATGTGGTCGGATGCAAGATGGTCATCGACGAGATCGAGTCCTCCGGCAAGTTCAGGCTCAAGCCCGTGTACCCGATCCTGGTCAAGTGGGTGGCGCCCATCGCCATCGCCGCGATCATGGTGTCCGGCATCCTGGCGCTCTGATCCCGGGATGGAAAACAGGTCCGGGCCCCGGCCCGGACCGTCTCAACGCTCCGCGGGTACATGCGGAGCGTTTTCTGGTTCTTCAGAATCGAAGGATGAAGCGTGCAGGCGCTGAAGCCACGGAAACGGACGGATCGCTCTAGAAATGAAGGATGGGGCGGTCTCCCGCCCCGGAAGTCGTTTCTCAGAACAGTTTGAAGACCCTGTCGGCGAACCCGATCATGTCGTCCACGGGCATGCCCGCGATTAGGGCCGCCTGGTCGTACATGATGACGGCCATGTCCTTGGCCTTCTCCGGATCGGAGGCGATCGTCTCCTTCAGGGCGGCGTAGGCCGGGTGGTCGGCGTTGATCTCCAGCACGCGCTTGGCCTTCACGTTCCCGCTGTCCCCGGGGACGGACGCGAAGTACTTCTCCATCTCCAGCGAGACGTCGCCGTCGGCGCTCAGGCAGACCGCGTGCGTCTTCAGCTTGTTGGACAGGCGCACATCCGATACGGAATCCCCGAGGGCCTCCTTGATGAAGTCCAGGGTGTCCTTCTCGGCCTCGGCCTTCTCCTCCGACTCCTTCTTCTCGTCCTCCGTCTCCAGGCCCAGGTCCTTCCCGGCCACGTCGCAGAACTCCTTGTCGTCGTACCGCATCATGGTCTTCAGGGCGAACTCGTCCACGTCCTCGGACAGGCACAGGATGTCGTACCCCTTGGCGGTGACCTGCTCGGTCTGGGGGAGCTGCTTGGCCCTGGCCACGCTCTCGGCCGCGGCGTAGTAGATCCTGGTCTGGTCCGGGGGCATCGCGTCGACGTACTCGCGCAGGGTGACCAGCGAATCCTTCTTCAGCGAGTGGAACAGCACCAGGTCCTTCAGTTGGTCCGCGTTGGCCCCGTACCCCTCCACGATGCCGTACTTCAGCTGGAGCCCGAAGGCCTTGTAGAACCCGAGGTACTTCTCGCGCTCGTCCTTCAGCATCCTCTCCAGCTCGGCCTTGATCTTCTTCTCGATGTTGGAGCGGATGGCCGACAGCTGGCGGTCGTGCTGGAGCATCTCCCTGGAGATGTTCAGGGACAGGTCCGGGGAGTCGACTACCCCGCGCACGAACCTGAAGCACTCGGGAAGCAGGTCCTTGCACTTGTCCATGATCATGACCCCGGACGAGTACAGCTGGAGCCCCGGCTCGTACTCCCTGCTGTAGAAGTTGTAGGGTGCGACGGCCGGGATGAACAGCATGGCCTTGTAGCTCACCGCCCCCTCGGCGTTGATCCTCACGACGGCGACGGGGTCCTCCCAGTCGCGGAACTTCTCCTTGTAGAAGGCGAAGCACTCCTCGTCGGTGACGTCGGATTTGGACTTCTGCCAGATGGGGACCATGCTGTTGACCACCTCGTCGACGATCGAGGTCTTCCACTCCTTCTTGGGCTCCCCCTTCTCGTCCTTCTCGCCGGTCTCGACCAGCTCGTCCTTCTCCACGTCCATGTGGATCGGCCAGCGGACGTAGTCCGAGTAGGTCTTCACGAGGTTCTTCAGGCGGTAGGATTCGAGGAACTCGGAGTATCTCTCGTTCTCGTCGTCGGGGCGGAGGTGCATGATCACTTCGGTGCCCCATCCGTCCTTCTCGCACTCGTCGATGGTGTAGCCGTCGGCGCCCTTGGACCTCCACCTGTAGGCCTGGTCGGAGCCGTACCTCTTGGTGATGACGGTGACCTCGTCGGACACCAGGAACGCGCTGTAGAAGCCCACTCCGAACTGTCCGATGATGTCCACTTCCTTTCCTTCCTCCATCTCCTTCTTGAAGTCCAGGGATCCGCTGTGGGCGATGACTCCGAGGTTCTTCTCCAGGTCGTCCTTGTCCATCCCGATTCCGTTGTCGGAGACGGTGACGGTGCGGGCGTCCTTGTCCGAGGTCACCTTGATCTTCAGGTCCTCGCGGGGGACGGTGACCTCGTCGGGCTTGGTCATGGCCAGGTAGTGCAGCTTGTCTATCGCGTCGGACGCGTTGCTGATGATCTCCCTCAGGAAGATCTCCCTGTGGGTGTAGATCGAGTTGATCATCAGGTCGAGAAGCTGCTTGGATTCTGCTTTGAACTGTCTCTTCGACATATCTTCAGCCTCCGCTGTCGCGGTTGTATACGGGCTTAACTATCTGAACTTCTATAAGAATTTTCGTTTAATTGTTCTGGAAAGGCACGGAATCGGGAGAGGGTCGTATGGACGTCTCGACGGGGGGATTCCGGGCGATGGCGACGTCCGGGGATTTTACTTAATGCTCTCTTAACAGTGGCTGATATGTGATAGAATATTCACTGTCTTTTATGCGAACTGTTTAAATAATATTATTGAAAAACGGTGATTATCGGGCAAAATCAACGATTTAAGCCACTAAATTCAACTTAATAGAAGCTCGAATATACGACAATTGATTATATTATAACAGCAATTTCGAGGCCAGAGTCGTGCACGCGTGTATGCCTGTGGAGATGCCATGATGGAATCGGAGCTCGTTCATGCAGACTGTGAATTGCTTCCGGCGAGGACCGGCCTGTCCGCCGATGACGTGAAACAACTGGTGGATCTCGGAGGGTACGCCAGACTCATGAACGTCCCGATCGGTACCCGCGAGGATCTCATGATGGACGGGCTCAGCGAGCACCAGGTCCTGATCAGGCAGGACGATGGCCTTTATACGATCACGGTCATGGGAGCCCTTCTCTTCTGCAGATCGTTGGAGGATTTTCCCAGTCTCGTACGCAGGGCGCTGAGATTGGTCAGATACGACGGCGTGACCTCGAACAACCTCATGAGGGACGTCGTGGAGCTTCGCGGTTACGCCATAGCTTTCGAGGAGACCGTGAGGCTGGTAGATCTCCTCCTTCCGTCCAGAGAGGTGTTCGTGAATGGCATCAGGCGTCTGGAGCGGCATTATTCGAAGGAGGCGTTCAGAGAGCTTCTGGCCAACGCGATCGTCCATCAGGACCTGTCGGTGACCGGGAAGAACCTGTCCGTGGAGATATTCGACGACCGCGTGGAGATCAGCAATCCCGGGACCATGATGGTCGACGCGGACAGGGTCCTCGATACCGATCCCGTGTCCAGGAACGATGCCATGTCCTACATGATGAGGCGGATGGGTCTGTGCGAGGAACTGGGTTCCGGATGGGACAGGGTGGTGCAGTCATGCGAAGAGTACTTCCTGCCCGTTCCGACAATCAGGCAGAGCGAGTTCGGAACCAGGGTGATCATGCAGGGTTACGCGCCGTTCGCCGATATGACTCCGGACGAACGCACCTGGAACTGCTACATGCACGCCTGCATCATGTTCGTGGGCCACAAACAGCTGACGAACACCTCGCTGAGAACGAGGTTCGGGTTGGAGCATACTGATTCCAACACGGTCGTCGTATCGCGCGTGATCAAGGCGACCGTCGACAAAGGTCTGATCAAGCTGTCGAATGCGGAAGCATCGCCGCGCAACAGGAGCTACGTCCCATTCTGGGCATGACGCCCTTCCAGATCCGCGGATGCAGGATTGTCGGCATCGGTATTCGCCCGAATCCCGTCCCGGACGGTCCGGATGTCGGAGGGATATACTCCCGCGCCGTTCGGAGCATCATGTCTTGCGAAGAGTCCCGTTTGGAGAGGATGAAGGAGAGGCTCGGCCTCCGTTGGACCGTCTCGGTCGAGGATTTCGACAACGGCGGATGGAACATGCGCCTCGCGGAGCCCATAGAGGTCACCGTGCGCAGCAGCGGATTCGGCTGGGAGGCGTGCAGCGCCGAACCGTCGATATGCTGCCGCGGGAGGACCCCGTCCGACGCGCTCGGGTTCTACAGGTTCTGCCTCTCGGAGTACGCGAGCTGAACTCATAATCCGCGGCACGCCGAGACGGCCGCGTCGTAGACGTCCCGGAACGGGACGCCGTTCTCCCTGCTGATGCGGGCGACGTCCTCGTACTCCGGGTGGAACCGCTTCGTCCCTTCCGCGGAGACGACCTTGACGGAGACGTCCCCGTACCCCGTCGAGACGGTGACGGATCCCCTTTCCAGTTTCGTGCGCTCCATGACGCACCTGCGGATGCCGATGGTGGAGGTCTCCCTGAAGATCGCTCTTTCCAGGGCCTCCCTCTCCTCCTCCTTGCAGATGACGGTCAGGAGCCATCCCGGGCGGTTCTTCTTCATGAACACCGGCGAGTAGTTGACCTCCCTGGCCCCGGCGGCGAAGAGCTGGTCCATGGCGAATCCCAGGGATTCGCCGGTGGAGTCGTCGATGTTGCATTCGAGCTTCACCACCTCCTCGTCCTCCTTCGAGGGATCCAGGATCATGGCGCGGAGGATGCCCGTCCTCTCGGATTCGCGTTTTCCCGCTCCGATTCCCACGGCATCGATGATGAACGATCTGGGCACGGAGCAGGTCCTGGAGGCGGCGGCGAAGGCCGCCCCGGTGGGGGTGACGTACTCCCCCGCGGAGCCGGTGATCCTCAATTTCAATCCGTGGGCGTGGACGATGTTCGCGACCGCCGGAGCGGGAACCGGGATGATCCCGTGCTGGCAGCGCACCGTCCCCGTCCCCTCGTACAGGTCGGAGAAGCACACCCCGTCGACGTCCAGGTCGTCCAGGCACACCGCCAGGGCGATGATGTCCACGATGGAATCCACCGCCCCGACCTCGTGGAAGTGCACGTCGGCCATGGGCACCCCGTGGGCCTCGGCCTCCGCCTCGGCGAGGATCGCCAGGATCCTGTGGGCGTAGCCCCTGGCCCGCGGGCTCATGTCGGCCGATTCGATGACCGCCACTATCTCCGGATAGGTCGTACGGCCGTGCCCCTGCTCCTCCGCTCCGCGGTCCCCGTAGAGGTATCCCGGGTCGTGGTCGTGGTTGTCATGGTCGAGGATCACCGCGAAGTCCTTCGCGCGCATCCCCGACTTGACCACGTCCGTTATCTCCATCCTGTACCCCTTCAGCCCGGTGGACCCGAGGGCCCTGCCGATCCTTCCGGCGTCGGCCCCCAGGTCGAGCATGGCCGCCACGGCCATGTCCCCGCTGATCCCGGAGGAGCATTCGAAGTACAGGATGCCGTCCATTCAGAGCACGCCCATGTTGGTGAGCTTCTCGGGCAGGTAATGGTCGGTCACGTAGTCGAGACCGTACTTGGCCAGCGCCTGCTGTTCGGCCTTCTTGTTCATCTGGAGCATGGCCTGGATCTCGTTGACCCAGAACTCGTCGGTGAACCTGGGGTCGGTCAGCTCGGCGTGGAGCGCCCCGACGTCCTTGTCGTTGAGCTTGTCGGTCGGGAGGTCGTAGTTGAGGATGTCCGATGCGGTGATCCCGACGAACTGCGCCGTAGGCGTCGCCAGGTACTCGGAGATGTGCGCGGTCTTGATGGCGCCGTACGCCACGGAGGCGTAGATCCTGAAGGACCACGGGTCGCCGTCGGTGAAGACCACGACGGGGATGCTGTACTCCTCGTTCATCCTCTTGATCAGACGCCTGGTCGATCTGGCGGGCTGTCCGGACAGGTGCACCAGGGTGCATCCGAACCTCTCCGGGAACCCGTTCTCGATCAGCCTGGCGTACATACCGCCGGTTTCTATGGCCATGACGAACTTCGTGTTGCCCGGGTCGATCTGGAAAGTATCGTCCTCCACCTTGTACGGCACCGCGAACCCGGCCTCGGACACGTCGTCCATGCAGTTCACGGTCTTCATGCCCTTCTTGGTCATGGTGGTGAAGTTCACGTCGCCGTACACGTGGGCACCGGACTCCTCCGGCCTGAGCTTGAAGTCCTCCCTCATGCAGCTGGTGACCGTCTCCAGATCCTCCGCCAGCAGGTTGCCCTCGTCCTGGGTGTGGAACTTGGCGTTGTGCCATCCCTCGGAGATGTAGTACATCTCCCTCAACGTGGACGACTTGTTCTCGCGGATCATCTCGTTGATGAAGTCCGTGGTGTACACGGTGCGGAGCATCATGACCGCGCCGTTCACCGTCTTGGCGGTACGCGATGTTTTCAGATCGCCGTACTTCCAGACGTTGTGCCTCGGATCGAACTCGATGTTCCTCTTCGACCTGAGGGGCAGGTTCATGGCCGGGATGTCCCCGGCGTCCAGCTGGTCGTAGAGGCTCTCCACGATGCCGGTGAGGCTCTCGAGGGCCTCCTTCTGTCTGTCAGTCCTCGCCAAGATCCTCGACCTCCTCCTTCTCCTCTTCTTCGTCGTCCTCTATGTAATCGTCGGTCTCGACGATCTCCATGCCTTTGATCCCCCAGTCGCCCGGGAGCTGCTCCGCGCCCATCACCATCGCCGGGTTGAGCCCGGAGAAGTAGATGTCGTCGGCGTCGAACGTGTCGGCCATGTCGCCCACCAGTTCGAAAGAAATCTCGATGTGCTCCGAGGGCTGGATGTTCTCCACGGTCCAGTTCGCCTTGCCCTCGTCGTTCATGTCCTTGAAGCGGTCGTGACCGAACAGCGTCAGGTTCACGGCCTCCTTGGGGAGGTGGGCGTGGAGCATGAACGTCCTGGGCTGGACGGTGTAGTTGTACACCGTGTACGTGATCTTCCTGGTCTTCTTGTCGACCTTCTTGACCGAAGGCTCCACCCAGACCACGTTCATGATCTTCGTGATCGTCCTGTCCAGGTTCGGCACCGGCCTGTTGAGCTGCTGGGCGGCCTTCTGGGCCATGTCCGGCAGGATCTCCTGGACGATCTCGAACTTGGCGTGCGTCTTCTTCTTCCTCTCCATCTTGTTCAGATGGCTCTTGAGGTTCCTGGCGCACAGCCTGAGCGCCAGTCCGATCTCCGACTGGAGCTCCGGCAGACTGGCCACGGCCTCCTTCCCTTCGGAGGTGAACGGGACCTTGGTGGATGCGACATGGACCAGAATGATGGCGGGTCCGTAGGGGATGCCCTTCCCGCCCCTCTGCTCCAGTCCGTACCTCCTCCAGTCCAGCTCCGATATCGCCTTGGTTATGGCGCACGCCCCCTGCTGGTACAGCAGCGGGACGCGGTTTGCGAACCTGAGGATCTGGACGGGTCCGTCGGATGGGATGTCCCCTCCGTAGACTATCCCGGCCTCCACGACGAACGGGTTCCCGTTGACGGCCTTCGGCGAACGGGTGACCGGCGTGGCGTAGTAGTCGGGCCTCATCCCGTCCAGGACGTGCATCAGACCCTTCTTGATCAGCGTGTCCCCGATGGGGGACAGGCAGTCGGTCGGGGGCGCCATGATCTTCACGCCCTCGATGGCCTTCAGTATCTTCACCGCATCGTCCCTGTCGATCTTCGACGGGGCCTTCTCCGGCTTCACCCCGGATTTCTCGCAGATCTCGCTGGCGATCCTGTCCGTGATCCTGGAGAAGTCGTTCTTCAGGAACGCCTTCAGCGTCTTTTGGGAGGTGTTCCCGGCGTACTTCAGCAGGTCTCCGATCTCCATGCCCTCGGGGTGGGGCTTGATCTCCTTCGGCCTCGGGGGCATGATGTCCGTGGCCCTCTCGAACACGAACCCCTTCCCCTCGGGGTCGCGGAAGGATATCTGGGCGTGGGGGTTCACGATGGCCGTGTCCCTCAGGTACTCGTACACCGACTGCTTCCCGGTGATGTACCTGCCCTTGATCGTGTACTCTATGCTGGTCCCGTGCTCCCTGTTCCAAGTCTGGGCCTTGTCGTTGGTGACGATGGGGCGGTTCGTCTTGGTGTCGATGACGATGTCCATCCCCCAGGCCGGCTCGTCCTCGTCCTCGATCTTGGAGATGACGTGGGCGGGCTTCCCGGTGGTGATGTTCCCGTACATGACGGTGGCCGAGATCCCGATTCCCTGCTGTCCCCTGGACTGCCTGAGGGCGTGGAACCTGGATCCGTAGAGCAGACGGCCGAACACGTTGGGCATCATCCTGTGGACGATCCCGGGGCCGTTGTCCTCTATGCAGATCCTGTAGTCCTCGTCGTTGAGCCTGTCTATCCTCACGGAGACCTCGGGGAGGATCCCGGCCTCCTCGCAGGCGTCGAGGGAGTTGTCCACAGCTTCCTTGATCCCCATGAGGAGGGACTTGGAGCGGGAGTCGAACCCGAGGATCTGCTTGTTCTTCTCGAAGAACTCCGTGACGGAGATCTCCTGCTGCTTCGAGGCCAGCTTGTGCGCTATGGCCGGTTTCTTGCCGCCCGGCTCGGCGGCCTGTTTGATGGTATCTTCAGAGGGCATCCGGGCGGGACATGGCGGTCGCGCTCTTAAGTTCATGGATGGAGGGGGCCCGTTCGCGTTCCGACAGGTACAGGGCGGAGCACGGCGGGGACATGCGAACCGGCGGACGGTTCATCTTCCGAGGAGCCAATCCTCCAGGTTCACGATGTTGATCCCGTCCGCATCGCTCATCGGGAATCTGTCGTACGTTATCACCGTCTTGGGGTAGTTGTCGTCTATCGCCTTGAGCGGGCGCAGCTCCCTCTCCATGGTGGCCGGATCGGCGATGCTCAGGGTCGCCTGGTAATACGAGGGCGAACCGTTCGGATCGGCCACGAAGTCCACCTCGTACTGTCCGACGCTGCATACCGCCACGTCCCCGAAGCGGTACGCGAGCTCGTTGTAGACGATGTTCTCCATGATGCCGTTCAGATCCTCCGGGCGCAACGGGATCCTGCAGCTGCGGATGCCGGTGTCCGCGACGTAGAACTTGTCGGCCGTCCTGAGGTACTCCTTCGCCTTGAGGTCCATCCTCTTCGCCCTGGAGAACAGGAGCGCCTCCTCGAGGAAGCTGATGTACTGGTCGAGGGTCGGGGGCTGCGTCTTCATGCCCTTGCTCGTCATGTAGTTGGTGGCTCCCCTGACGGATGTGCGGTCGCCGATGTTCTTCATGAGGTATCCGCACAGGTGGTCGATCGTCGCGGTCCCGCGGATCTCGTGCCTTCCGACGACGTCCTTGTTGAACACGGTGTTGTAGATGCCGTCCAGGATGTCGCCGACCTGCGCGGGCATCCTGTCCATCGCGAGGGACACCGCCGGGAACCCCCCGTAGCGGATGTAGTCCTCCAGCAGCGCGGCGCCGTCGGCGGGTTCCCGGAATGCGACGTATTCCGAGAACGCGAGGGGCCGTATGCGGATCTCCAGGCATCTGCCGGAGAGTTTCGTCGACAGCTCCGTCGACAGCATCCCGGAGTTGGAGCCGGTGATGTAGACGTCCGCTCCGCGGACGTGGAACGTGGACACGGCGCGCTCCCATTCGGGTATGTTCTGCACCTCGTCCAGGAACACGGACGAGCCGGCCAGGTCGCCCGTCTTCGATTCCGCCGCGTCGATCAGGTCCCTGAACGTCTCTATCCCGGAGTTCTCATCGTCCAGGTTGACGTAGAACATCCTGTCGTCCGGCATCCCCGACGCCCTGAGTTCGTCGATGAACATCCTCATGAGCGTGGATTTCCCGCATCTGCGGATCCCCGTCAGGACCTTGATGAAGTCGGAGCCGCGCGATGCGCGGATGCGCGACATGTAATGCTCCCGCGGGATGTTCACCGTGTTCGACATGATATGCTATAGCATATGCGAGTATATTAAAATTCGTCTTTGATATATTACAATGTATCAAAATATGTTGATTTCGGCATTTGATATGTTATAACACATCAGAATTTCCGACATCGGTCCGGTCGCCGGTATCGCGACAGAGGAATCGCGGGTCCGGACGGTGCGAGACGAATGTCTCGCCGACGGCCCTCTGAATGGTTAAAATAGGCCATGCGCATCACGCGCGCGATACAAATGGTCGATGAGAAAGCCATCCAGGCAGCGCAGGAGAGGTACGGGCAGCTCCTCAGGAAGCAGCTCGAGAGGGTCGAGAGGCTCAAGTCCGAAGGGGACTGGGTCGACTACTCCAAACTCGACAAGCTCATCATCGGGGTGTGCGGAGGGGACGGCATCGGACCCTACATCTGCGCATCCGCCCAGAAGGTCATGGAGTTCCTGCTCGCCGACAAGATAAAAGCGGGCAGGGTGGAGATCAGGCAGATCGACGGGCTCACCATCGAGAGGCGCGCGGAGGTCCTGAAGGCCATCCCCGACGACACCCTCGAGGAGCTGAAGAAGTGCCATGTGATCCTCAAGGGGCCCACCACCACCCCGGCCAAGGGGGACCCCTGGCCCAACATCGAGAGCGCCAACGTCGCCATGAGGAAGGAGCTCGACCTGTTCGCCAACGTCCGCCCGGTCAGCGTCCCGGAGCTCGGGATCGACTGGACCTTCTACAGGGAGAACACCGAGGGGTCGTACGCCCTGGGGTCCGACGGGTTCTTCGTGACGGACGATCTGGCGATGGACTACTGCGTGGCCACCAGGCAGGGGACCGAGAGGATCATCCGCGCCGGGTTCGAGCATGCCAGGAAGTCCGGCAAGAACTACGTGTCCATCATCGTCAAGGCCAACATCATCAAGACCACCGACGGATTGTTCGTCGATCTGGCGGACGAGATCGGGAAGGAGTACCCCGAGGTGAAGCACGACGTGTGGTTCATCGACATCACCACCGCCAAGCTGATCGATCCGGCCCGCAGGTCCGACTTCAAGGTGTTCGTGCTCCCCAACCTGTACGGGGACATCATCACCGACGAGGCCGCCCAGATCCAGGGAGGCGTCGGAACGGCGGGATCGGCCAACATCGGAAAGAGGTATGCGATGTTCGAGGCCATCCACGGCTCCGCGCCCAGGATGGTCGCCGAGGGAAGGGCCCAGTACGCCGACCCGTGCAGCATGATCAAGGCGGTGGCCATGATGATGGAGCACATCGGGGAGGCCGAGAAGGCCAAGAGGCTCGGGATGGCGCTGGACGTCTGCTGCCAGTTCGAGAGGAAGCTCAGGATGACCGGGAGGGACACCGGGGCGACCGGCGACGAGTTCGCCCAGTACGTCATGGACACCATGCAGAGGGATGACCTCGAGCAGGTGTGGAAGTCCTACGTCGACGCGGCCATCGCGAAGGCGAAGAACTGATTTTTGAAACTTCGGAGCCGGGCCGTTCCGGGAGGAGCGGTCCGGCATATGGTAGGACGGCCTCTGTTATTCTGAAGGGGGATGTCCGGCCCTCTGGTCCGTGAAACGTATAAGCTTCAGATGAGAGAAGGCCAGAGTCAGTATGGGTACGGCGACGGCGATCGAGATCACCATCGCTGTTTTCAAAGCACCGAGGTCCTGATTATCCATTGCGAAAGAGATGCAAGTCATCATCACAGATGCCGCTGTTACGGCCAGCACTGCAACGGAAAGTGATTCCGTGTGTCTAGACAATTCTCTCATAGATTCCGATAGTGCTTTGCTCTGCCGGGCCATTTCGAATTGGACGATATTAAACTTGGTTTCGTAAATCGATTCGATGAAACACGAGACCGAAGACAGACGCTCGTAGTATCCCGCATAAGGTTCCAGAAGATCCGCTTTGTAGCGATTGAGGTAGGATAGTCCATATTCCGCGGAACCTCTGCTGTTGAGGTATAGGGAACTAAGAGTTTTCACGTCGACGATTCCATCCATGCCTGAAAGGAAGTTTTCGCAACGGTTCACAATCATGTCTGCTATCAGAGAGGTCGCCATCCTGACATCGGCAGCTTCCACGACCGTTAGATTGGCAACTTCGGAGTGCGTGATGTCCGTATGGTAGCTTCTCTTCAGCAGGGCATAGAGGCCGTTCATCACAGCATGGGCGCGCGGACGTTCCATTCCATGGAGGCCATCCATCTGGAAGAACCCATTGACTATGGTCACCGTGATCTCGTCGGCTCCATCTTCTGCATCGTATCTGAAGCGGAGAATGGGGTCCCCTTCGCTATAGTCATGCAGGGCGTACCTTTCGGTGCTTCTGAGAGGACGGTTGCGTATAATATTCGGTGCCCCATTTTTCAGGGTTGGGATCCAGCCGTACCACATTTCGAAGCCTCCTCGGATTTCGCCAGATATCCTGCCAGATATCCGGGCACCACATAGTTCGTTTCTATGCTGCCGTCGATGATGCCTCTGCCTCTTTCCGTCGCTGTGATCTCGCCCCGGTCGTTGTACTGAACGAATTCCATCGTGCGCATGACCTCGAATATCCTGATCTCTTCGCTGGTCAGGTCGAAATAGCTCCTTCCATCGAACTCCCGGACAGCAGTCTGAAGAGGGGTGGGCTCGTGTTCGGACATTTTCCTCTTCTTCTCAGTACGCCTGATCATGCGCTCCGCTTCCTCCGGGATACGGTACGTCGTCATGGTATTAATATGTATCAACGTTATCTTATTCGCAATTTTTAGAACATCAATCATGCCGTAACGGTATGAGATCGGGAGACCTGCGGGTCGGCGTAGGGATTTGGGGATCCGGGCGCGGTTTGTCATTCGTCGACGGAGTCGTTGAGTATCATGTGTGGGTGGCCAACGTCGAAGATGGTGTGAGGCGGAGGCACTCATCGAACACTTCGCCATCCGATGGAGGGGTTGTTATCATGCAGCGGCAGTTATCGGTGATATAGTATCGAAGGGTCGATGAGTTTGCCACATCTCATCTTCTCGACGGTCCGGTTGTGGTATGCGATGGCCCAGGCGTATTTGCCCCAATTCCCGGGGTCGGTGCGGATGTCGTCTATGTTCCCGGTCACCGCTTTCATGACTCCCCAGTAGTGCCTGTCCATGAGCAGTCTGGGGTCCGGGCTCTGCGACCTTTCCGGGAAGAGCGACCCGTTCATCTGTCCGGCTGGGATGTAATCCACATACATCTCGTCGGGATTGTCGCCTGCGAGGATCCGTCTCATGACGGCCTCCGGCGGGGTCTCGTCTTTATGGGCCCTGCCCGCTTCGGCGATGGACTTTTGGAGTTCTTCCACGAGTCCCCTGGAGACGAGCATGCGCGGGAACTTGGCCTTCTTGTTCTCCAGTTCGTAGGCGTCGACGAGGCCTTTCCCGAATACGAACCCGTCGTCCACGTAGTAGTCTCCGAGAGCCGTCCCTCCGCGGGATAGGAGCCCGTGATCGGCGAGGAGGTCCATCTGGACCTCGGCCTGGATGGACAGGACGGCGAGGATGGCGATCATGTTGTCCTCGCATTCG
The DNA here is from genome assembly GCA_963650175.1 of Ruminococcus sp. CAG:579. Lineage (GTDB taxonomy): Archaea > Thermoplasmatota > Thermoplasmata > Methanomassiliicoccales > Methanomethylophilaceae > Methanoprimaticola. The sequence goes on from CAVJLK010000016.1 coordinate 29,208, forward strand.
TCCGGGTTCTTCGGATGGGGGTGGTAGCCGCAGGATATGGCGATGTTGTCCGAGAATGCGCGGCATGTGATGGCCCCCTGTATCTTCTTCTCGGGAGAGAGCCCCTCGACTCTCGTTCTGGCCTTCGAAACGGAGTCGGAGACCGCATGGAACAAGACGACGTCCTTGCCCTCGGTCTCGATGAATTTCTTGTAGCCCATGATGTCCAGGAACGAGACCACGCAGGGTACGGCATCCCTTGCGCTAGGTTCCTTCATATTCGTGTCGTCTGAGTCCATTCCCGTTTCCTCCTCCGAGATGTAGTGGCGGGTCCCGCAGGGGGAGAGCCCCGCGGGTTAAGGCGTTTCTTTGAACCGACGGGGAATGAGAGCCCCGGCGTAAGAGGGGACCCCGAAGAATACACTCTTCGAGACGGGGTCCCGGTTTAGCGTCAGGTGTGA
>CAVJLK010000017.1:0-29359 GCA_963650175.1 Ruminococcus sp. CAG:579
CGACGAATCATAAAGAACCATGGCGCGATTGACCGTGCATGACAGTCAAGGATTCAATCCCCGCGGATGCGAAGCGCATCGCCGAGCGCATCTCCAGGGACGATTGCACCGTGTCCCGCATCATGACAGAGGACCAGTCGAGGACGGTCGTCTTCGAGGACCTCGACGGCGGGAAGGCGGTGGGGAACAGGTTCTCCACCAGGGAGAAGATCGCCGATGCGCTCGGCATCGGGAAGGACGCCATCGTCACGTCCCTCATCGACGCCATATCCCATCCCGTACCCTGCGAGGTCGTCGACGACCCCGAGTCCATGCGGGTGGAGCAGGAGCTCGATCTGACCAAGCTGCCCATCCCGAAGTACTTCCCCGAGGACGGGGGGCGCTACATCTCGTCAGGCATCATCGTCGCCGAGTACGGGGGGATGAAGAACGTCTCCTTCCATCGGATGATGATCATGGGGCCGCGCGAGATAGCCGTCAGGCTGGTCCCCAGGCACCTGTTCACCCTGTACAGGACGGCCAAGGAGAAGGGCGAGGAGCTGAGGATAGCGATATGCATCGGCGCCCGGGCCGAGGTCCTGCTTGCCGCCGCGACGTCCATGGACTTCGGGGCCGACGAGCTGGAAGTGGCCTCCGCCCTCTGTAGGTCGGGTCACGGGACCCCCCTGAAGGTCGGCAGGTGCTCCAACGGACTCCTGGTCCCGGCGGATGCGGACTACATCCTGGAAGGGAGGATCACCCTCAGGGAGACCAAGGAGGGGCCGTTCGTGGACATCACGGGAACGTACGACTTCGAGAGGCAGCAGCCGGTCATCGAGATCGATGCCATCCATAGCTGCAGGGACCCGATGATGCACGTGCTCCTTCCCGGAGGGTGGGAGCACTACCTCCTCATGGGGCTCCCCAGGGAGCCCATGATCTTCAAGACCGTGAGGCAGGCCGTCCCGGGTGTCAGGAACGTCAGGCTGACCGAGGGCGGATGCTGCTGGCTGAACGGCGTGGTGTCCATCAAGAAGAACAAGGAGGGAGACGGGGCGAACGCCGGCATGGCGGCGCTGTCCGGACACACCTCGATGAAGAGCGTCATCGTCGTGGACGAGGACATCGACATATTCGACGACAGGGAGGTGGAGTGGGCCGTCGCCACCAGGATGCAGGCGGACCGCATCATCGCCATCCCCCACGCCGCGGGGTCGTCGTTGGATCCCAGTTCGCACGGCGGACCGACGTGGAAGGTCATCTACGACGCCACCATCCCGCTGAACGCGGACAGGTCCCTCTACGAGAAGGCAAAACTGTTCTGAGGGACGGGGCCCGGGCGACCGGGCCTCCCCTATTCTTGTTCGGACCGGACGCATGACGCCGAACGGCGGAAGCCATCGCGGGAAGACGTCGGATGTGCGAGTCCGTCGCGTGAGAATCGATGTTCGGACGGATTCCGTTCGGATTCGCTCTGCCGTCTGGGGAGCGACGGCGATGTTCTGCATGAGCATCTCGCCCTTCTCGGTCAGGACGAGGACGTCGCCGCAGTATTCCAGGTATCCGATGGTGATTATGGTGTGGACGGACCTCTTCGCGCGGTAGTCGTTCTCGACGTCCTCGCGCGTCCATCCGTTGTACTTGCCCACATCCTTCTGCAGAGAGGAGACGTAGCGGGGGCTGTCGTCCTTGACCTCCCTGTCTCTATGACGTAGCCTGAACATCCTTGCATCCCAATGTGCCAGATGTTGTAATCTTATTTAAAACGAATATTTGGGATGGAGGCATCTCTCGCCCGTTCCGCTCTAACTATGCACATTCTCTTACGACAACCACGTCGGCACCCCAGCATCCCGCGAAGCCCCTTTGCTCGCTAACCCGCGTACATTAAAAATCTTAGAGTACACTAACTTTGAGCTTCCGGAACCCGCTCCGAACCGCCTTTATTCCGATACGGGGACACCCCGTCCGCACTACGGTGCGGAGATGCGATAATGAACAAGACAACGACAATGACGATGTGCGTCGTCATGCTGATGATCGGGATGGCGTTCACCGCAGTCGCGGCGACCCGTTCGGATTCGTCCGGGGAGACGCCGTTCGACGTGTCCGGAACGGACAACCTCGGGTCGTACACCATATTGAACGAGACCTTCACCGTGGTGAAGGACCCCGAACAGGACTATTTCGGCAAGCAGTTCGCGTACACGAGCGTGATAGTGGACATGAAGGACGTCCCGGAATCGTGCTTCATAGGGTCCAACATGTCCAAGCTGATCCTGACCGGCAACGTCGAGACCGTGGCCGAGGACGCCTTCGCGAAGAACAGGTCCCTCATCTCGGTCTCGAGATGCGGGACCGGGGCGCTCGACATAGCGGAGAACGCCTTCGAGGGCTGCACCTGCCTGAAATACGTGGATCTGCGCGGGGAAGTGACCGTCGCGGACGGGGCGTTCCCTTCAGGTCTGACGGCCATGAGGGCCGTCGACACCGACGGCGAGGCGCCGTACGCCACCGGGGAAACGATCCGCATCCGGGACACCGGCGGGGAGATCGCCGCCACCATGTACGACGGGTCCTGCCTGCGCGTGTGCTACGCCGGCAAGGGGATGCTCCAGCTCGCCGACGCCGACGGCAACCGCGCCGAGTACACCAAGGTCTCCGGCGCCTTCGATACGTACAAGTTCACCCCGATCTGGGGCCAGGACACGACCCTCGGCTACAGGGTCATCCACATCAAGTACAACCTGGAGGACATCCCGGACGTGGACGCGGAGATGACCGGCTCCACCTACAAGCTGCTGGACCTCGCTGAGGGGGCCACCTCCACCAAATGGCTCGGATGGAAGGACAGGGTCAACAGCCAGTACCTCATCAAGGAGTTCGGCCACGATTTCGTCGACACCTACTGCAACAACGCCGGATCCGTGCTGGACCTCGTCTCCCAGGCGAGCTCGTACACCATCTACTACATCGTGGGGAAGCCGGTCCCCGGCGAGTCGAACATCCCGTACCTGACATCGGCGTCCGGGAACGGCACCTCCACGTACTCGAGCATACCGGACACCGACCACTACACCTGCGTCGGATGGACGAGGAGCGACGATCAGACCCATACCGTGTATCCGTGCGGTTCCTACATCCGCTATTTCGCCCAGCAGCACATGACCGCCGTCTGGGAGCCGAAGGAGGGATGCACCCATTCCGTCCAGTACACCAACGTGGACGGCACCGACCTGGGCGAGCCCGAGAGGCTCGGCTGGGGGATGGACGCGACGATCGGGGATGTCGCCCCGATGGACGAGACGCCGACAAGGATGATCGACGGATGGACGGTCGAGGGGACCGAGGACGTGCTCCGCACCGGGGACACGTTCGCCGTGAACGAGGACACCAGGCTCATCCCCGTCCTCAGGGACAGGAAGGATGTGGTCGTCACCTTCGACGACGCCGGTTCCGAGAGGACGATGACCGTCAAGGAGGGGTATCCAACGCCGATCACTGTGGAGGATCCGAAGGAGACCTACAGGCTGTTCGTCGGATGGACGGTCGAGGGGACGGGGCTGTCGCTGAGGAACGGCGACGCGGTCACCATGGACGAGGACACCGTACTCACATCGGTCTGGAGGGACAAGGAGTCGTACAGGGTATCGTTCATGTCCGAGGGCGTACAGATCGGGGAGACGAGGACCGTCCTGGAGACGGACGAGATCCGCGTCCACGCCGACGTATCGAGGAGCCATTTCGTGCTGTCCGGATGGAGCGACGGCGACGCGGTCGTCGCCGACGGTTCCGATTACTCTGTGACGGGGAACGTCACGTTCACCGCGGTCTGGACGGAGATGGCGAAGCACACGGTCACCTACCATCCGGCGGACGGTTCCGCGCCGTCCGTGAGCGCGTACGTCGGGAGCACGGTGAAGATCGGGGCGGATCCCGGGACCAGGCAGGGGTACGATTTCCTCGGATGGTCCGTCTCCGGAGGATCGGTGGTTCAATACTGCAACGGCGATCCGATGGAGGTCGTCGCGGACGTCGATCTCTATCCGGTGTGGATGAGGAACGGCGATCCCCTGCCGACCGATTCCGGAGGGGACTCATCGTCCGGAGGCTCCGGTTCATCGGATGCCGGGAGGAGGGATCCCGAGCCCGCTCCGTCCCCGTCGCAGGACGACTCCCGGTACGACGATGACGACGACCGGCGGTATGACGACGATGACGATGACAGCACTCCGGCTCCAACACCCGTGATCCCGCTGCCGGTGATTCCCGACCCGACCGATGGCTCCGCCGATTCGACGGACGGGACGATCCCATGGGAGGACGGTTCCGGTTCGGCGGACGGCACAGATGCCGTACCCGATGAGGCGACGGGAGGCTCCGGCTCGGGATCCGGCGGATCGGGCATCGGGACGGGGGCCGGAATAGCGGCGCTGGCAGCGGTGTCGGCGCTCGTGGTGGCCTTCCTGGCGGTGGTGCTCAGGCGGAGTTGAAATATAGGCATCAGCCCTAGTCCGATGCGATACAATGGGCGCGATACGTCTCGGGAAGAACCACCTGCGCTGGTGCCGCAGCTGCAATCTGCCGATATTGGAATCCAAGGAATGTCCAGTCTGCGGTTCGCCGACCGAGGAGATCGTGCTCACGCCGCCCGGCGACGCCAGGCCGGCGTTCGATTACGACATCGGGATGATAAGGGCTCTCCTGGACAGGGACTACGGCCCCGGCTCCGGGGAGCTGGTGCTCCCCGAGGGCCATATCGTCATATTGAGCAAGGCCCCGGCATTGGACCGCATGGACGAGGTCGTGGTGGACGGGGACATAGTCGCCACGGTCCGCTACGACCTCGGGGTCGGATGGAAGGCCATCCTGAGGATGCAGGGCGCCCACCGCATCGCCGGGAAGGCGACCAAGGGATGGGTGATCTGCGATCCCGGGGCGATACAGTTCGTCCAGGAGAGCAAGAACCTCATGGCCCCCGGCGTCACCGACGCCTCCCCCGACATTAAGGAGGGGGACGAGGTCCTCATCCTCTCCCCGGAGAGGGAGGTCGTCGCCACAGGGATGGCCAGGATGTCCGGAACCCAGATGGTCGCGGAATCCAAGGGCGTGGCCGTCAAGACCAGATGGTACAAGCCCGAGGAGTATCGTCCTTCAGACAAGGCCCACACGTGGGACGAGGTCGTGGAGGCGAACAGGGCCGTCATCGAGAAGAGGGTGAACGAGGCCACAGGGTTCATCAGGAACACCATCTCCAAGAACGACGTCCCCGCGATAGTCTCGTTCTCCGGAGGGAAGGACAGCCTGGTCACGCTGCTCCTGACCCTGGACGCCGGATGCGACCTTCCGGTGCTGTTCGTCGATACGGGATTGGAGCTGAACGAGACCGTGGAGCACGTCCACGACGTGTGCAGGAGGCACAACCTGAAGCTCATAGAGGAGCGCGCGCCCGCCGACGCGTTCTTCGGGAACCTGGTCTACTTCGGACCGCCCGCCAAGGATTACAGGTGGTGCTGCAAGACCAACAAGCTCGGTCCGACGGTCGGCGCCATAACCAAGAACTTCCCCAAGGGGGTGCTGTCCTTCATCGGACAGCGCAAGTACGAGTCCGAGGCCAGGAACGCCAAGCCCAGGATCTGGAGTAACCCGTGGACCCCCGGGCAGATCGGGGCGTCCGCGATACAGAACTGGTGCGCCATGCACGTCTGGCTGTATCTTTTCATGAAGAAGGAGCCGTACAACGTGTGGTACACCCGCGGACTGGACAGGATCGGATGCTTCCTGTGCCCCGCCTCGGATCTGGCGGAGTTCGAGATGATCGCCGGCAAGAGCGACCGCTGGCAGCAGTGGGACGAGTATCTGGACAAGTACATGGCCGACCGCGGGCTCCCGCCGGAATGGAAGGAGTTCGGGCTGTGGAGGTGGAAGAACGCCCCCAAATCCATCCGCGAGGAGGTCAGCAGGGTGACCGGGAAGGGGGTGGCCGAACTGACGAAGCAGACAAAGGCCCCGGAGAGGGGACCGTTGACGATCAAGGTGCAGGACGGGTTCAGCCCGTGCACCATGGGGTACAGCATAGAGGCGGCCCTGTCGAGACCCATCGATCTCGATGCGGTCGAACCGTTCTGCCACGCGCTGGCGTGGATCGTGGAGAAGGACCCCGACGGGGAGTTCATCAACGCAGGGTTCACCACCATATACCGCGAGGGATCCATAATCGCCAAGGCCAACGTGGAGAACGACGCCAGGATGCACATAGACCACGCGTTCCAGGTCATCGTTCGCGCAGAGCAGTGCGTCGGATGTGGCCTGTGCGCGGCGAGGTGCGATCCCGGCGCCCTCTACATGGAGGACGGGAAGGTCAGGATCCACGAGGACGACTGCGTGTTCTGCAGGGACTGCTTCGGACCCTGCCCGTCGGTGGACTTCGTGAGGGACCAGGAGGAGTTCGACCAATGACCGATTCGATCGATTTCGAGATCGACCCGGACGACCTGGCGGTCGCCATGGAGAAGGACCCCGCCATCGTGGACGAGGAGGATGCCAGGAAGTACCATACGGGTCTGCAGGCGGTGAGCATGTACCGCCTGAGCCACAGGCTGTGGCTCGCGGGGGACAAGATGGAGGCCAGGAGGGTCAACTATATCGCCCATCAGATGACCGGCTGCGACATACACCCCGGCGCGACCATCGGGAGGAGGTTCTTCGTGGACCATGCCACCGGCGTGGTCATAGGGGAGACGGCCATCGTGGGGGACGACGTGATGATCTACCAGGGCGTGACGCTCGGGGGCGTCTCCACCAGCAAGGGCAAGAGGCACCCGACCCTGGGGAACCACGTGGTCGTCGGATGCAACGCGTCGGTCCTGGGGGACATCACCATCGGGAACAACGTCCGCATCGGAGCCGGATCCGTGGTCCTGAAGGACGTGCCCGACGATTGCACGGTGGTCGGCGTTCCCGGGACCATCGTCAAGAAGGCCGGCATCAGGTGCAAGAACGACGAGCTCATGCACAACGAGCTCCCGGACCCGGAGACCGACAGGATCATGAGGCTGGAAGGGGAGATATGCGAGCTCCGCGCCCAGCTGGCCGCCCTCCGGAAGGAAATGGGGAAGAAATGATCCGATCCCCGCCCCTCGGGGCGGGATCGGCATCCTCACGAACCGAACTTCTCGGTGCGGCCGGCCATGTCGAGGCATATCGGCACTATGTCGGACGACCTTATCCTGCCGATGCTCCCGCGGGCGCACCCGGTCTCGCTGAACTCCGTCGCGCCGTCCCTGACCATCCCTTTGGTGTAGAACGCCACGGGCACGGGGTCCCCGCTGTGGTCCATGACCGAGCACGGGGTGCAGTGGTCGCAGGTGAACACCACCACGAGGTCCTCCGGCATCTCGGCCTTCAGCATCCCCACGGCGTCGTCGATCCTCTTGACCACCTCCGCCTTGCTCCTCGCGTCGCCGTCGTGACCGGCTATGTCGGGAGCCTTGATGTTCATCAGGACGAAGTCGTACTCCTCGAGGGCGCTGAGGGCGCTCTCCATCTTCAGTATGAGATCGGAGTTCAGGCTCCCGTCGCATCCGCCCGGCAGGGGGTAGACGTCCAGCCCGCAGACCTTGCACACGCCCTTGACCAGCCCCACCCCGGCCACGCAGGTGGCCGAGATTCCGTACTTCTCGGTGAAAGGCTCGATCGACGGATACCCTCCCGCCCCGCGGGGCAGGAGCATGTTCGCTGGCGGGAGTCCCGCCGCGGAGCGCTTCCTGTTGATCACATGGGATCTCAGGATCTCCCTGCTCTCCCGCATGAAGCCGTTTACGACCTCGGCGGTGAATTCGGCCTCCTCGCTCCTGGCGCGGCATTCCTGGACCGTGGTGTCCCTTCCCGGGTCGCAGTCCGTGACGTCCGGGGACAGGTCGTCGCCCCTCAGGAGCAGGAACGCCCTGTGCTCGGTGCTCGCCCTGACGATGCATTCGACCCCTTCGACCTCCATCCCGTCCAGGGCCTCCGCCAGCTGGACGGCCTCCGGGCCCCTGATCCTGCCGGCCCTGCGGTCCAGGATCTCCATGTCGGAGTTGACCGTGGCGAAGTTGCATCTGAACGCCACGTCCCCGGGCTGCATGTCGAACCCGGCGCCGATAGCTTCGAAAGCCCCGCGCCCGGTGTATACCCCCCTCGCGTCGTATCCGAGGATGGCGAGGTGGGCGGTGTCGCTGCCCGGCCTCACGCCGGGCGCTATGGGGTCGCAGATCCCGGCGCTGCCGTGCTCCACGAACCAGTCCATGTTGGGCGTCCTGATGTACTGCAGCGGGGTCAATCCCCTGAGCTGCTGGCAGGCGCGGTCCCCCATGCCGTCCATGACGATTATCAGGATCTTCTTCTGGGCTTCGGGCATCGTCCGTCGGATGGCGTTCCGGATATTAGGATGTGGCTCCGGGCGGTCTCGCAGTGAGGCTCTGAATGACCTACCAGCCTCAGAACTGAAAGAGCTAAATCGGAGGGTACGGATAAGTAATCGAAGGGATCGGTCTTGGAAGGGATGCCCGTCGGAAAGTGCGATTTCAAGGTTCTGAGGGACAGCGACCTCTACTTCGTGGACAAGTCGATGATCATCCACGAGATCCTGAGATCCGGTGCCGATGTCACGCTTTTCACACGTCCCCGCAGATTCGGGAAAACGCTGAACCTCAGCATGACGGACTGCTACCTCAACATCAAGTACGCCGGGGAACCCGACCGTTTCGAAGGTCTGAAGATCTCCGAGGTCCGCCCCAACGACCCCGAGAAGAACTCGAACTATGTCATCAACATAGACTTCAAGGATCTCAAGACCAGGACCAGCGAGATCTTCGAGACATCCTTCAGGAACACGGTCATCAACCTGTTCGGCGAATTCCCGGAGCTGAAGGGGTCGGATAAGCTCTCCGAGAACCTCCGCAGGCGTCATACGGCCCTGACCGAGGGCACCGCCGATCACGACACCCTCACGAACTCGATCAGGTACCTCTGCCAGATGATCGAGGCCTATCACGGCAAGAAGCCCATCGTCCTTATCGACGAGTACGACAAACCCATTAACGAGACCTGCGGCAAGGGGAAGTTGCACGAGGATGTCGTCGGGTTCCTGCGCGAGGTATTCAGCAATGCGCTGAAGGACAACGAGCATCTGAGGTTCGCCATCCTCACAGGGGTGATGGATGTCTCCAAAGAGAGCATTTTCTCCGGTCTGAACAGCCTCGAGGTCGACGATGTGTTCTCCACCCAGTACGACGAGATGTTCGGGTTCACCCAGGAGGAGGTGGAATGGCTCCTCCGCGAGAACCACCGCGAGGACAGGATCTCCGAGGTGAAGGAGTGGTACGATGGGTACCGTTTCGGCACGGAGGACGTGTACAATCCCTGGAGCGTCATCAACTATGTGGACGAGAACTGCGTGGCGGCGGCGTACTGGGTGAACACAAGCAGCAACTCCATCATCAAGGACCTGCTCGAAAGGACGGATCAGGGGACCTGGCGGAAACTGGACCTGTTGAGCCGCGGCGAGACCGTCGAGATCAACGTCAAGCGCAACATCGCGTATTGCGACCTAGTCTCTACAGACGATACGATATTCTCGGTGATGGCAGTGGCAGGGTACCTCAACGCCGTCCCGACTGGGAACGGATACGAGGTATCTCTTCCGAACAAGGAGATACGGGACCTGTTCATGGATAAGATCGTCGGCAGATTCGGCGAGAAGGGCGTGTCCCTGGTCGATTTCATCGGTTCCATGAAATCCGGCGACGTGGACGGGATGGCCAGGAGTCTCCGGGAGCTCATGGAAACCCTCAGTCAACGCATCCTAACCAGCGAGTTCCCATACGAGGCGTTCATCGCCGGATTGGTGGCCTTCGAATCCGGGAACTACGAGATCCTCGCGGACCACGAGTCCGGGAACGGATACTACGACATCCGCATGAAGAGGATCTCCGGACCCGGAGCGAACATCCTTCTGGAGATCAAGCGTCGCAACGAGAACAACAAGCACAAGACCATGGAGAGGCTGGCCAGGGAGGCCTTGAAGCAGATCCATGACAAGCAGTACGACTACGGCCTGAAGGGAGAGACCATCCTGTACGGGGTCGCATTCGACGGCAAGTTCCCGACCATCCTCATGGAGAGGCACGATCCGAGGCAGCGATGGCTCGTCGGCCCAGAGGTTTCTTCAGGTCCATCATTGACGGCTTCACGGGTGTTCGAAGCAATTCCGGTTCCGATGATTTGAAACGAATCGGGGTCCGATGCCTCATCATGGGCGAAATTTAATATTGCCGATATCGGATGTGGAACCGAGGGAAGCAGTCGTGAATCCTATGCCAATCGGTTGCAGCGATTTTAGGACCCTGAGGGACCGGGGTCTGCTGTATGTGGACAAATCCATGTTCGTAGACAGGATCCTGGAGCACCATGCGAAGGTGGATCTGATCGTCTGTCCCGACGGGTACGGGAAGTCGATGAACCTCAGCATGTTGGACGCGTACGTCAACATCAGGTACGCCGGGGAACCGGACCACTTCGAAGGTCTGAGGATCTCCGAGGAGCGTCCGGAGGATCCCGACAAGAACTCCGACTACGTCATCAGGATGGACTTCAGGAATCTCGATACAGGGACCTTCCGTCGTTTCGTGAATTCGTTCGGGGACATGATGGCGGACATCTATGAAGGATTCCCGGAACTGGAGGGTTCCGAGGAGTTCGATGAAGTCCTTCAGGATAGACGCAGAACCATCCTCGGAGGTGCCAAGGATTGTGTCCTCATCGAGTGGGCCGTCGTCAATCTCACCGAGATGATCGAAGACCATCACGGAAAGAAGCCGATAGTCCTGATAGACGATTACGACTACCCTCTGATCGCCACATCCGGTAGGGACAGGCAGCAGAAGATCAGAGGATTCCTCGATAACACCCTCGGGATGGTTTTGAAAGACAATAATCATCTCAAGTACGCCGTCGTCACAGGTCAGGGGGATCTCAGAGATAGCGAACTCTACGGAATTAACAATTCCATGATCGACGACGCATTCTCCGACGGATTCGGCGGGTTGTTCGGATTCACCCGGGCCGAGGTGGAGGCGTTGCTGGAGGGGAGCGGTTGCAGCGATGCGGTCGGCGCGATCGATGCTTGGTTCGATGAGGAGGGCTTCGGAGACGACGAGTTGTGCCGTCCGGAGGAGGCCTTCAGAATATTGGACAGCGACCGTCATCCGCGACAAGGGCTGGGTGCACGGACTCCCTGGCTGGACCGCACTGTATGGCATCGCGCTCGAAGGTCTGGAACCGACCATAGTGAAGGATGGATACGTGTCGGAGCAACCAGGCCATGTACAACGGGAGCAGGACGATGTCGCCCTCGACGCGGAGATCCCTGGTGCACAGGATGTACGACTTGCCCAGACGACCTTTGAACTTCGAATCGAACCTGTCGAGGGAATCGTGTCTGATCCGTTCCGACGACTTGACCTCGATGGGGCATATCTCCCTTCCCTGACGTATGAGGAAGTCCACCTCCATGGCCTCGGAGACGATCTCGCCGTCATCCGTCTTCTTCGAGTAGCGCGAGTAGAAGAACAGTTTGCGATTGTTGGCCCGCAGCGCCTGCGCGACGGCATGTACGCCGATGCGGCCGGTGCGAGGATACGCTACGATTCCGTCGGGACGGGGGAGCCGATGGTCATGATCGCCGGTTTCGCGGCCTGCGGGGGATACTGGTCCAGGGCGCCCTCCGCGCTGCCCGGGTACCGCATCGTCACGATGGACAACCGCGGCGTCGGCGGGACGGAGTACTCCGGAGGGTTCTCCGTGGAGGACATGGCGGACGATGTGGTCGCCATTATGGACGCCGAAGGCATCTGGAAGGCGCACGCGGTGGGGTGGTCCATGGGGTCGCTGATCGCCAGGAGCCTCGCCGCACGTCATTCGGAGAGGCTGGCCGACCTGACGCTCATCGGCACGTACCTCCAACGCCCGGCCAGGTCGCAGTACGTCCTGGACGGGATGCTCGGGATGGTCGCGGAGGGCGAGGTCTCCATGAGGGCGTTCGACTCCGTGGTCAACGCGTTCTGCTTCTCCGAGCGGACGTTCAGGAGGTTCGCCGACAGCGGCCGTCCCGTGCCCCTTCCGAAGGGGGAGCGGGACATCCGGGGCCTGAAGGACCAGCTGGCCGCCGTGGCCGGATACGATGCCAGGATGGCCGACACGGACATCCGCGTGCCCACTCTGGTCATCCACGGGTCGGAGGACATAATGGTGCCCCCGTCCGAGGGGAGGAGGGTCGCCGACCTGATAGAAGGGAGCCGGTTCCTGCTCCTGGAAGGGGAGGGCCACGGCGTGTCGCCGGAGGTCTACGCCCGTCAATTGACGGATTTCATGAGGGAGCACCCGGTCGGAGGATGACGTCCCCGCGGACCGCCTCTATCTTCTCCGAGATGTCGCTCTTTATCACACGGGTGCACGGCCAGTCGTCGTCCATGTACGAGATCAGGTCCATGACGTCCGTACCGGGGTTGGTGAGCGCCAGGTACACCCTGGACATGAACATCGACACGGCGTACGGGAAGTCGTCGCAGATCCTCGGCCTGTCCCTCCAGATGGTGCACTTGTTGTCCTTCCCGAGGAACGCGCACGGGTCGGTCTTCTTGAACAGGAATCTTCCGTCGTCGGTCCTCACCAGGTAGTCCCTGAGGAAGTCCGGTATGGATACGCCCCCGGCGGTGGCCACGCGGTCGATCTCATCGGGACCGACGATGATGTGGGGCTGGTGGCAGCACCTTCCGCACATCTCGCAGGGGAAGTCGTCGCGGTAGGACATGCAGATGCCGTAGGCGAGATCGAGGTTGTGCTCCATCTCGGGACCGATGGATCCCAGCCCCTCGAGGATGTACTTTCCCCTGTAGACCGCCATCGGAACGCCCCGGCGACCATGGCGAATCCCACGATGAACCCGACGACCCCCAGCATGAGGCCGACGCCGGCCATGAGCATTATCGTTCTGGAATCGGATCCGGTGAGCTTCAGGAGGCTCATGGCGTACCCTCCGGCGACCATGGCGACCGCTCCCAGGGCGGCGCCGGCGATGCCGCTGAAGAGGCAGCACGCTATCGCCAGTATGCCGAGGAACAGGGTGATGCCCGCAACCTCGTTCCCGTTGCGGACCCTCTTGGCCCTGAACGGCATGTCGAGTCTCCAATCGCACTCCTCGCAGAACAGCGTCTCCGGGGGGTTCTCCTTTCCGCAGCGCGGGCATCTCATGCCCTTCGCATCCGGCTCCCCGATATCAACGTTGCCCATCGCCTCAGCTCCCTGCCGGCCGAGAAGGCCTTGGCGACAGGCTTCCCGATCTCCAGATAGTCGCGGTTGACGGGGTCGAACGTTATGGGTCTGAGCTTGGACGGATCGATCCTCCCGTCGGTGAGGATGGAGTCGTCGGCCTTGACGTCGACTATCTCCCCGATCAGGAGCTCCTCGGCGGCCTCGTCGTAGCTCTCCATCCTGCATTCCAGGGTGAGCTTCAGCTCCTCGAAGAGGGGCGCGTCCACTTTGTCGCTTTTCACAGTGTGGAATCCTGCGCGGGAGACCTTGTCGGGGACGTCGTTGCCGGAGACGATGCCGACGTAGTCGCATCCCTTCACGTTGGAGACGTCGGCGAAGCCGACGGTGAACGCCTTCCTGTTCATGAGGTTGGATGCGGTGCGGTGGGAGCGGTCGATGCATACGGAGATCCGGTTCTCGTTGCATATCCCGCCCCAGGCGGCGTTCATGGCGTTCGGGGTGCCGTCTTCGTCGTAGGTCCCTATGATGAGGACGGGCATCGGGTAGGCGATGGTCTTCGGGCCGAGGCTCTGTTTCATGGACGGGGGGAACGGAGGGGACGGTAATGTTGGTTTGCGTCGGAGCCTACGGAGGAGCAGCTCGGTCCGGCGCCTGACGGCGCCGAACCTCGTCCGCTCCTCCGTCAGCTCCGATTGGATGGTACGGAAGCCGTCGAAGAACCCGAGGAGCTCCTCCGGAGTCCTGTGGAAATAGTCGATCTCCGAATTCTCCCTGGACGATGAACGCAGATCGCCGGGGGCGAAGTCCCTGACGAACAGGTATCCTCCGGGGCGGAGGATGCGACGGATCTCCGACACAGCCGTCGGCATGTCGGCATCGGGGATGTGCTCCAGGACGTGGACGGAGCAGGCGTAGTCGAACGATCCGTCGTCGAAGGGGAGGGACAGCACCGATCCAACCAGGAATTTGGCGGAATCCCCGAACCGTCCCCTGCAGACGTCCACGGCCTCCTGGGAGAAGTCCACCCCCGTCACCCTGTATCCGAGGCCGATCAGCGCGTCGGCGCTCTTCCCGCTCCCGCATCCGACGTCCAGCGCATCACCGGACCCGTCCAGCGGGTCAGGCAGCCTGCAGTTCCCCCTCCACATCCTCCCGTTGGAGCGGTACAGCGAATCCCACGCCTCCCTCTGACCCGACGACATGGCCGATGCGACGCGGGCCCTTTTTATAAATATGTTCTAAGGATACGGACGGGGCAGAAAAAGGGGTAATCATGTACTGGAACCCGAGGATAGAATGCATGCCGACCGAGGAGCTGAAGAAGCTCCAGTACCGCGAACTCAAGGAACTCGTCTACAAGCTGTACTCGTTCAACAGGTTCTACCACGACCGCATGGTCCAGAACAACGTCCACCCCGACGACATCACCTGCCTGGAGGACATCACGAAGCTGCCGTTCATGTACAAGCAGGACCTCCGCGACAACTATCCGGACAAGCTGTTCACCGTTCCGAAGAACGAGGTCGTGAGGTACCACGTGTCCTCGGGGACCACAGGGAAGCCCACGCTGGTCGGGTACACCCAGGGGGACCTGAAGTACTGGACTGATGCATTGGCCCGTTCCCTGACGTCGATAGGTATCGGACCGGGGGACGTCCTGCAGGTGTCCTACGGGTACGGTCTGTTCACCGGAGGGCTGGGATTGCATTACGGAGGGGAGGCCGTCGGCGCGACGGTGCTCCCTTCGAGCACCGGGAACACACAGAGGCAGGTGGAGCTGATCCAGGATCTCGGAGTGACGGCGATAGCGTGCACCCCGTCGTTCCTGATCCACCTGGGAGAGGTCGCCCAGTCCATGGGCGTGGACCTGAAGAGGGACACCAAGCTCAGAAAGGCGGTCCTCGGAGCGGAGCCCTGGTCCGAGAGCATGCGCGCACACATCCAGAACGATCTCGGGATCGACGCGTACGACATCTACGGGACGTCGGAGCAGGCCGGTCCGATGTTCACAGAGTGCGAGAGGAAGGACGGCATCCACATCGCCGGGGACATCATGTACGTTGAGATCGTGGACCCGGACACCGGCGAGCCGGTGTCCAAGGGGGACAAGGGCGAGATGGTCGTGACAATGCTCCGCAAGGAGGCCATGCCGATCATCCGCTACAGGGTCAGGGACATCACGAACCTGATCGAGGAGCCCTGCGCCTGCGGACGCACGTCCCCGCGCATAGGAAGGATCACTGGCAGGAGCGACGACATGCTGATCATCCGCGGAATCAACGTGTTCCCGTCCCAGGTGGAGTACACCCTGATGAGGATCCCCGAGGTCGGGAAGCAGTACATGATCTACGTGTCGAGGACCGGGTCGCTGGACGAGATGACCGTCCAGGTGGAGATCAAGGAGGAGGCCTTCAGCGACAAGGTCGACGAGATGCAGAAGCTCAAGGCGAAGATCGAGGCCGAGCTGAAGAAGTACCTCAACATCTACGCCAAGGTGGAGCTGAAGGCGCCCGGGGAGCTCCCGAGGTTCGAAGGGAAGGCCAAGAGGGTCGTCGACACCAGGGTGATCTGAAACTCATTGCCCCGGGGGGACCCGGGGCTTCAACCCCTTTTCCGCATTCTTCTCATTCTTCTAAGGCGGATTCGTCGGAGGAGAACGTCGCGATGTCGTCGAATATCGCGCGAAGGAGATCTTCCAGGCTCTCGTCGTCATCGGATCCCGGGACCAGAGGGACGGCTCCGACGGACGGGAGCACCTCTCCAGTCCTCCTGACGGGCTTGATGTACCTCTCTTCTGAGCTGCCGGGATACATCACATACGATCCGTAGCTGTGGAGCAGGGCGTCGCGGTACGTGTGCATCTTGTAGATGTCATACTCCCAGCAGTCGGTGTTCATCTCCGAGTCGCTGACGACATCTCTAGATGGATCACGTTTGACCTTGTACTTGGCATCGAAGTTGATGATCGCCCTCCCGGGTTGTCCTTCGATCGCGATCATGAGCACGAAGTCGGGCCTGAGTCTCAGAGAGTAGGACTCGAACTCCCTGTTCCCCCTGGAGAACTCCTTGTTGTAGTACAGGGTGGCGGTGATCCGAGGCGTTCCGGGCATGACGAACGACACTCCTTTCCCGTTGCGCTTCATCGACACCGTCCAGCTGTCGTCGATCGGGATCAGGGGCGGATCGGGTTTGTTCACGGACATGCGCCAGAGGCATCTGAAAAGGCGCGTGTAGCACCAGTACTCGTAGACCTGGTGAATTCTGCTTCCGCGACCCTCGAGGAGATCGCTGTAGTCGTCGCTGAATAGGACGTTCATGCCGAGTATCCGGTGGATGGCGTACAGGTCGGAGTATCCCGGCCTTCTCTCGAGGACGGCCGATTCCGCAGGGATGCGGGTGAGATCCCCCACCTCTTTCAGCCATCCGTCGTCCGCCATGCGGTCGATCTCCCCTTTCATCTCGTCCAGTCTTCTGCAGACGTAGTCCGAGCAATCCCCCATGTGGCCGTGGAGTATGTCCACCATGCGCTGGATCGCGAGGAGAACGTCTTTGACGAGTCTGTTTTCGGGGGTGTCGAAGGTGACGCGGGATCTGTCTTCGTGCACGGTGATCGGGGCGAAACGGCTGTCTATCGGCCCCCCGTCCATGGGGACGAGGTTTTCGGCGGAGATCATCCTCATGATGTTCGACGGGTCGATGCGACCGGCCAGGCTCGCGGGGACAGGATGGGAGAATCCCTCGAGTTCGCGGTGCCTGTTGCCCTTAACGCACCCGTACGAGCCTACGAGGTCGAGGGAGCCGAACACATGGTCCAGTATCATGAACTCCTCGTACCTGGATCTCCCCCGATTCTCCGAGAGACCGTACCGCCTGTACACGGGGGATTTCATCTGCAGCAGGAGGGCGGTGGAGAAGTCGGCGACGTCCTGCATCATGCGCGGGTAGTCGGTGCGGTAGCGGAGCTTCTTGGAGCGGACCTCGAAGGGGATCGTCAGCCTTCTGTCGTTTACCACGATGTCGAAATCGGAGTTCCCGACGAAGCTTCTGAAGTTCAGAGAGTACACGTCCGTTCCGGGCGGGCTGAGGAGCATTCTCCTCAGGGCCATCGAATCGCTGTTCTCGAAGAGGCTCGGGAATGCGGCATCGATCCCGCACCCATCTGATGCGATGAGCTCCAGTTCGTAGTCCGTTTCCTCGAGGAGCAGGACGGGGCGCAGGCCCTCGTCGGGACCGAGGTAGATCTGGACGGGGGATTCCGGATCGATCTCCGACTCTTCGGATATGCTCCCTATGCCGGAGGTTCCGTCGGCGTCGATGTAATCCGGCAGTCTGGTCCGATCCAATGCGCGGGGCGGAGACGGCGGGGCTGCCAATCTCATCGTCGCCAACGTCCGGCCCCCGTCGATGAAGCGGAGCGTCAGGACGGAGACGGACTGTTCAGCTGTTGAACGAGACATATCTCTGGCTTTCCAGGATCTTCAGCATGCGGTCGAGTTTCTCGGACGACCTCGGATATCCGTTCTCCGCGCAGAACGCCTTCATGTCTTCGAGGCATCTTCTGATCGATGCGTTCCCGTGGACCTTCGGCAGGATCTTCTGCATGATTTGGGAGTCGAGGTAGCGCTTCCAGTTGGAGAACTCGCCCTTTCCCTCGTATTCCCATGCGACCGTCATGAATCTCAGAACCTCGTCGACCGTTCTGAACCCGAACGGCAGTCCGATGGATCCCATCAGCTTCTGAAGGGTGTCGATGTCGGAGATCATCGATCTGACGATCCCGGAGTTCTCCGATGCGGAGGTCATGTCTCCGATCAGCTCGGCGGCTCCTTTGGATCTCACTTCGATCCCGGCCATGCAGTCCTGCAGGAATCCGATGTCGCCGCGGGGTTCAATGGAGCTTCTGTCTCCGTTCAGCAGCGATCCGACCGGGACGGGCTGGAATTCTATGACGTTGGCCCTGTCCAGAACCTTGGGGGAGAACGCGTAGGTGGTCTCGTCCATGTTGACGGTACCGATGACGAACAGATTGTCCCCGGTGCGGATCGACTCCGGAACGTCGCCGTCCGATTCTATCTCGATGGGTTCGCCGCTCTCCATGCTGGACAGCAGATCGGAGAAGTACCATTCGACGTGGGACAGGTTCATCTCGTCCAGAATGAGCAGTTTGGGGCTGCTCTCGTCGGAGTTGGCATCGATCATGAGGTCCAGGGCGGGGGTGCGGCAGTATCCGCCGGTCAGAACGTTCTTGTAGCCCACGATCGAGCGGCTGTCCGTCCAGTTGGATCCGACAGGGACTATGGCGTAGTTGGAGTCTGAGGAAGACTCGTTCAGGTTCCTGTCGACGATCAGTTTCAATTCGGCCTTGTTCTGATGTTCTTTCAGACGGGTGACCGTCTCGGATATCGCCTTGTCCCCGTCGTTTCCCCTGTACCAGAGGCGCGGGGTCATCTGTATCCTGCACAGGCCGTCGGTTCCTCCGATGCTGAACCTGTACAGGCCGTTCGGCTTCTTGTAGTCGGGGAAAGCCTCGAAGAATTTGTCGGCGTTGAGGGTGTATCCGCCACTCTCATCGGATTTGCCCAGCGTCACGGAGAATGTGATCTCTGTCGGATCGGATTGGGGCTCCGAAGAGAGGAACCTGCCGTACTCCTGGGCGAGTTTCGTCTTGCCGGTGCCACTGCCTCCGCTCAGGATCAGGAACTGCTTCGCTTTCAGAGAAAGGAGGAAGTCTTCGACGAGACGGGTGTCGTATGAAAGGTTGAGACGTCTGAGATGATCGAAGAACGACGTCGATCTGTCGATCTTGTCCAGGCTGATATTCCTTGTCTGGGAATCGCGAGGGGCGGGGTCCGCGTCTTTGGTCTGGACCAGAGGAACCTGGGTCCAATCGTATCCGTTGTTGAGGGCTTCGAGCCCCTTGTCGGTAATGCGTCTGAAGCCCCTCCTCGTAAGTTCGATGAATCCGGCATTGCTCAGGGTGGTGAGGCTCCATTCCGCATTGTATTTCAGCGAACTCTTGCCCTTGATGTGGGATTCGATGCTTGTGATCTCTGGCCCGAGATTGAGAACGGAGATCACTCCGGCGACGATTTCGTTGACCGATTTCTCGGTTCCGTCTGAAAGTACCTGCATGATCGGCTTGAAAAGCTCGTATTGCTTGGGTACCGATGCTTCCTTCTCGGCCATGCGCAGTTATGGTCGAAAATGTATAAAGTAATGTCCAGAGCGTTGTCTTCGTCTTCCATCACAATTGGTCCGTTCCGAGGGTGCCCATTGTGGATGATGTTCACGGCATTCGTAGTACCACGGGGCTGATCAATCATTCCCCATTACGGACAGCCGGATCCTCATGGAGCAGGATCCGGTCCCTGAGCACCTCTGTACTGAAGTCCCCGCGCAAGGCCCGCTCGCTCACGACATCCACCTTGGCACCGAGAGTCTCCTCGAGCTTGCCGTAGAATCCGCCCATCTTGAACAGCCCCATTCCTTTGGGTGCAACGATGCAGAAGTCATAGTCGCTGTCTGGGCGGTTGTCGCCGCGGGCCCTAGAACCGAAGAGATATACCCTGAGTATCCCGTATTCGGCGGCAATGGCCCCCACGATCTTACAGAGTTCCTCGAAAGAATACTCCTTCACTTCGCCCATGTCAAGGTAATCGTATCGTCGTTATAAGGCAGGAGCTTCCACCGTCCCTTCTCACTGCAATCGTATCGCATGAATGCTGAATCTATTGCGATATCATTATCAACGATCATCCCCTCACCTTCGGATCGCATGGGACGGAACATGAGGATGGAGGCGGTACCCGATGGGCGACCGCATATGCCTGAGGATAACGGACGGCAGACGCACCACGCCGACGTTCTACTGCCACTGGTGCGGTCTCGAAGCCTTGGAGATGATGAATCGGGTCGTGCAGGAACCCGCCGACTCCATCGGACAGATGATGTGCAACTTCATCGTGCGCATCATGCGCGGGAAGACGCACGAAAGATCCTTCGACATCCTCAACGCCGGCGAGGGCGACTCGTCGGCCGATTGGGATTGGGGCCTCTGGACGTTCGATGCGGAGAAGACGGAATGGAGCACCACGTACCCTCCCCTGGAGGGCCGCACGTTCTCCGTCTCCGAGATGTGGGACATCCTGGATTCGATGTTCCGATCGCTCCTCGTGCAGGAGGTCCCTGACGAGTTTCACGATCTCCCCGCCGGACGCCGAATATCCCGAACCGCCGATCTCTCTGACCCACTCCTCGCTGCAGGGCGCCCCGCCGAAGATGGTCATCACCGACAGCCCCTCCTCCTTGAAGATCCGGACCATCTCCTTCTGCTGCGGCAGGCTCACCGTCATCAGCGCCGAACCTCCGACGATGTCCGCCCCGACCTCCTTCGCCATCCTCACGAAGGTGTCCGGATCCACATCGCATCCGGCATCCACCACCCTGAACCCCGCCCCGCGGAGCATGGCGCAGCAGACGTTCTTCCCGATGGAATGGACGTCCCCCTTCACCGACCCCATGACGATGACGCCCTTCAGCTTGGCGTCCCCCATCATGTGCGGCTCGATCACGTCCAGCGCGGCCTCCATGGCCTTGGACGCCATCAGTATCTGGGGGAGGAACACCCTCCCCTCGTCGAAATCCTTGCTTATGCGGTCCATGCCTTTGGCGAGACCGTCGTTGATGGCCGTCTCCGGGTCGATCCCTCCGGCCATGGCGGCTTCCGCGTACCGCCTGCTCTCATCTATGTCCCAGGTGGCTATCGAATCCTCCAGCCCCCGGAGTACCTGCTTCCTGTCCATCTGTCCTCCTTCAGATGTTAAGGGGTTTGCCCGGCGGTCCCCCGCCGGTAAGGTTCATTCCTTCTTCTCGGAGGAGTCTATGTCCTCCTTCTGCTTCTTCAGGTCCTCGATCCTCTCCTCGGACTTCTTGATCTTCTCGTAGAATTCGCCGATCTCCGCCTCGGCGGCGGTCTTCCCGGCCTTGAGGGCGTCCACGACGGCCTGTCCGATCTCGGAGACGGCCTTCTCGATCGCCCGCTCCTCGTCCCTGATCTGGGAGTCGAGCTTGCTCTTGTCGACGGCGTTCCCCAGCTTCGTATCCGCGTCCTTCACGGCGCCCTTCATCTTGTCCATGAGTCCCATTGCGGTCCCTCCGGCGTCACTCCACCAGCTTGTGGTAGCCGTACGCGGGCTCCCCCGCGTTGAAGCAGTACTGGATCGTGGCGAACTGCTTCTTGAATGCCTTCACGTCCTCTTTAACCTTGCTCGGATCCTCCTTCTTGACGATGACCCTGGCTATGAGGTCCGCGACCTCGACCATCTCGCTCTCCTTCATGCCGAGCCTGGTCATCTCCTGGGCCCCCATCCTGAGGCCGGAGGGCCTGACGGAGCTGGTGTCCCTGGGCAGCATGTTCTTGTTGCAGATGATGTTGGCGTCCTCCAGGAGCTGGGCGCAGTCCTTGCCCCCGCCGAACTTCTCCACGTCGAGGGCGATGGCGTGCGATCTCGTGAATCCGAGGTCCGGGCACAGGACCGGGACGCCCCTCTCGTACAGCGCCTGGCCGAGGGCCCTGGCGTTCTTGCAGGCCTGCGCCGCGTAGTCCTTGGCGAACACGTCCATCTCCGCCAATGTTATCCCCAGCGCCGCCATGGCGTGGAGGTGGTGGCTCGACGTCACCCCCGGGAACACGGCCTTCTGCAGCTTCTTCTCCTGCTCCTCCGTGAGGTTCTGTCCCAGGAGCATCCCGTGGTTGGGTCCGGGGAAGGTCTTGTGGGTCGACGAGGACACTATGTTCACGCCCTCCCTGAGGGGGTCGTGGAACTGCTTCCCGGCGATCAGTCCGAGGACGTGGGCGCAGTCCTCCCACACGAGGCATCCGATCTCGTTGAACGTGTCCTGAAGCTCCTTCAGGGGAGGCGGGAACAGGAACACCGACAGACCGAACTGGGCGATCTTCGGCTTGACCTGCTTCAGCACCTTGATGGTCCCGTCGACGTCCAGGTTCATGTCGTGCTCGTTGAACGGGTAGTTGACGGATTTGACGGCCCTCTGCCCGAAGGCGCCGAACTCGCAGGTGGAGATGTGCGCGCCCTGGGCCAGGGCGCAGGTGGTGATCGTGTCGCCGGGTTCGGCGAAGGCGAAAAGGACGGCCATGTTGGCGACCGTCCCGGAGATGGGTCTGACATCGGCGAAATCCGCGTCGAAGAGCTTCTTGGCCAGCTCGATGGTCCTGACCTCGACCTGGTCCACGTAGATGTTCCCCTGGTAGTAGCGCTTCCCGGGGAGGCCCTCGGCGTACCTGTCGGCGAAGTCGGAGATGAGCATCTCCTTGGCCAGGGGGCTCATGAGGTTCTCCGAGGCGATCATGGGGATCGACTCCTCGAACCACTTGTTGTGCTCCATCACTTTCTGTCTGATGAATTTCGCGTCTTCCGCTGCCATTCGTATCGCCTTGCGAATCGGACCCGCGGGTATAATGATGTCGCAGTCCGCGATCCCGTGCCGGGCCGGGGCATCGTCCCCGGAATGCGCGGGATGGATGGGTCGAGGAACGTTTTTTCCTCCGTCAATTATATATCGAATTCGAAGATTTGAAATATTGAAATATTGAGACTCGACTGTTCGGAGATGTCTTTATTCAATTATTTAAAATAAACGGTTTGATTAAATAGATGTACAGATTCGCTGAATCATCGAAAATTATCGATTTTCGGCGAATTTCCATAGAAATCACGCGATTCCAGTCGTTTCATCGGATATTGTTGGATGCATGGTCCCCTGTTTTGAATAAGTTTTAAATATGGTTAACCTCGGTCAATAACTCAGCTCGTCCGAAGCTGACGGGCAATGGGACCCTCCCGGGGTCGCGCGGTCGTCGGTCGGATCGGAAGGTCCGTCCGTGTGTCAGCCTCCGCGCAGCCATGGGCGCCTCGCGCCCGGGTCGGGAGGGATCCATGGGATATCGGGACCTCCGAGGTCCCGCCGGATGTATCCCCCAAACGTCGGCGACCGGCCCGATAGGGATACGGTCGGACAGACGGCGCCATAGGCGCCCACCGCTACGCAAAGCGGGAAGGGGATCAAATGAACAACAAAAACGTAATCCTGGCGGCTCTGATAGCCGTCATAGTCATCGCAGCGATCCTGTTCTACGGCGAGTGGACCGGATCGTTCTCCATGGGGACCGACATCTCCGACGGCTCCAGTCCCAACGAGCAGCTCCAGTTCGGGAAGAATCTGGACATCTGGTTCATGCTCATGCTGGTCGCTTTCCTGATGATCTTCATCAGGAAGTTCGAGTGGGGCATCTGCCTCGCCGTGCTCCTGTCCGCAGTGAGCAGCTTCGTCGTATACCTCGGAATCCAGGACTTCTACTTCGACTACGGGGCGTGGGACCAGTCCCTCCTCATCAACGGAGTCATCTGCGCCATCACCTTGGTCATCGCGATAGGGGTGTTCTCTGGTACCTGCAAGATGTGGCAGTACCTCATGGTCGGGGTGGGCTTCGCCATAGTCTACTCGCTCATACAGTGGATAATCCTGAACGTCGAGATCTTCGGGGACTTCACCACCGACCCCGGGGGATCCATCCTCGTCCACCTGTGCGCCGCGTACTTCGGTATCGGCGTCGCGTTGGGCATCAGGGAGAAGAGGGCCTTCGACGAGCCCATGTACACCACCACGCACAGCGTTACCTTCGTCTGGCTGGCCAGCATGCTCCTGTGGATGCTCTGGCCGTCCTTCGTCACATCGCTGCTCGAACCGGACCAGATCACCTACGGCACCGTCACCTGCTACATGGCAGGCGTCGGTTCCATCATCTCCACGTACTTCGTGTCCGTGGCCGTGTCCGGGAAGATCAACTGCCTGGTGTTCACCTACGCCATGCTCTGCGGACCCGTCGCCATCGGCGCCCCGCTGCTGAGCGTCGGACCCTGGGGAGCGCTCCTCATCGGTCTCATCGCCGGTGCGGTGTCCACTCTGTGCTTCATCTACCTGCAGCCCTGGTTCTGCAGCAAGATCGGGGTCATGGACGTCATGGGCGTCCACAACCTGCACGGCGTCGGAGGATGGATGGGGGCGATCTTCATCTCCCTCATAGTCGGAAGCGTCGCGAGCATCGTCATGGCGGTCATCGTGGCGGCCATCACCATCGTCACCGGGCTGGTCATCGGGCTCATCGTCCGCTTCACCCGCGGGGACATGGAGCTCATCTGCGACGACGACTCGGACTTCGTCAGGACCGAGAAGCCGGCGGATGCCTGATACCGGAACCCCCTTCCCGCCCGTCCAGGCGGGTCGGGGATCAAACGCTTTCCTTCTTCCACACAATTGCCGACTCGTTCATCGGGGGCCCGACATCGGTATAATCGATGACGGCCATCGGAACGGCATGGGCGACGCGGTATCCGGAGGGGATGACGGAGACAGCAAGGGTCTCGTCAGGGTGCTCCTGGGGTACGCGCGCGACAGGCTCACGGGATAGAACCCCGTGAAGAGGTGGATCTTCCTGATGCATGTCGGGATGGTCCTCGTCGCGGTCCTGCTCTGGTGTCGCGCCCTCATCCGTTTCGGCATCTGGGACCTGGTACTGGCCTTCGTCGCATCCGGGATGCTGATCAGCGTCCATATCGTCTACAAGATGAGGGACCCCCATATGATCCGTCATCGGAGCAGGGTGTACTACCGCGGCCCCGGGACGGAGGTCCGCGTCCGGTACTCCCGCTTCGTCCCGACCAACTGCTGCGTCGAGATGTTCGCCGACGACTGCCATGTGGCGTCCCTCTACAGGGGGAACGAGGTCGTCGTCCCAATCCCGCCGGGCACCGGGAGGATCATCTTCATGTTCGAGGACATCCGGATCGGCGAGTTCTCCCCCGCCGGGGACGGTTGCTTTTACATCCACTCGGAGAACAGGGTGCCGTTGAACCTGAACCCGTCCGTGATGGAGACGGATTCATTCCGGGACATCGACGAGGAATCGGAAGAGGAGCCGTACAGGGCCGTATGCAGGATCTTGGCGAGGGAGAAGTGGTCCGATCTGATCTGGTCATGGCTCTGCCTTCTTGGTCGAACGGCGGGTCGGGGATCGAGGTTTTTCCATGGTGCGAACCGGTGCGGATATGTGTGGAGATATCATACATCCATCAACATCCAACGATTCGAGGGATTGGATGGATGTGCCCGCCTATTGGATGGGAACGCGGGCATCTCGGAAGGCGCGATTGTCCGATGATCCATCCCGATCATGGCGTTTTCCTGTTCTTCATATTTAAAGAAGGCTGGATTAAGCGCTACGAATGCACGAATTTGTCACAAAATTGGAAAATTTTAAATACCGTATCAAGCGCAGAATTGGATGAAAAATAGTTTTAAATATAAAAAGACTCAAAAATTCTCAAAAAAAGCATAGTTATAAATACTGATGAACGGATGAATCAATCGTAGCAGTCATGAAGCAGGCTGCTTCGAAACACCTTGGGTTAAAGGAGGAACAAACGAAATGACAAAGCAGGAAATCCTCGCGGATCTGAAGAAATCCGTCGAGACATGGGACCTCAACCTGGTCAAGACCGCCACCCAGGCAGCCATCGACGAGAAAATCCCCATATCGGAGATCATCGGAGACGGCCTCGGAAAGGGAATGGAGGTCATCGGAGACAAGTTCGACAAGGCCGAGATCTTCCTACCTCAGGTCGTCGCCGCGTCCAAGACGATGGAGCTCGCCCTGAAGATCCTCGAGCCCCTCATGACCTCCGGTGCCGGGTCCCTCAAGGGATGCGTCATCATGGGAACGGTCGAGGGGGACATCCACGAGATCGGGAAGAACGTGTGCTGCGCCATGCTCCGCGGCGCCGGGTACAAGGTCGTCGACCTGGGGCCCGATGTGACCGCCCAGGACTTCATCGACGCCGCCGACGAGAACGAGGCCCAGGTCCTCGGAGGATCCGCCCTCATGACCACCACGCTCGAGTCCCAGAGGGAGCTCGTCGAGGCCGTCAAGGAGATCGACGCGCCCTACAAGTGCATCTTCGGAGGCGCCCCCTGCAGCCAGGAGTGGTGCGACGAGATCCACGCCGACGGATACTCGGAGACTGCGAACGAGATCATCGGTCTGGTCGACAGGCTGGTCCAGTGAGGCATTAACCACCAGGAGGAATCAAAAATGGCAGCTACTAGGCCCCTGACAATCCCGGACGTCTACGAGAGGTTCGTGAAGGGAAAGAAGGTGAAGGTGGAGACGTGGGACTACGAGATCACGCCCAACAACCTGACTGCTCTCAAAGAGAAGTACAAGATCAAGATCGAGAAGGACCAGATCATCCCCGAGGACAAGGACATGATCAACAGGCTCTTCCAGGCCGGTCTCGAGATGCTCGTGACCACCGGTTACTACTGCCAGGACCTCGGAAGGGTCATGCATGTGACCGAGGAGGAGGTCTGGGAGGGCATCAAGAAGACCCCGACCAAGCTGATCCTGGGCGAGGGGAAGGACGTCGCAAGGTTCTACCCCAGGCACGGCAACAGCAACGTCAAGCCGATCATCCAGGGAGGACCCACCGGATCCCCCATCTCCGAGGACGTCTTCGTCCAGATCATGCAGTCCTACGCCCAGGAGGGTGTCGTCGACACGCTCGTGAACGGTGTCATGACCACGATTGAGGGCAAGCCGGCCAAGACCAAGACCCCCTACGAGATCCGCGCCACCATGGCGGAGCTCAGGGCCACGAAAGAGGCACGCGTTAGGGCCGCCAGGCCCGGCATGGGTGTTTAGGGACCCGAGACGCCCCTGTCTGAGGCAGGGCGTCTCTGCGCAGACCTCCCCAACGCGGGGCACAGGATCACCGACGCCCACGAGTGCTCCCAGCTCAACGAGCTGAAGATGGACATGACCGGCCTGAACATGCTGGCCGGCTGGACCGTCTCCGGAGACACCATCATGATCGAGCAGATGCCCATCCTCGGCGGATACA
Organism: Ruminococcus sp. CAG:579; assembly: GCA_963650175.1. Taxonomy (GTDB): domain Archaea; phylum Thermoplasmatota; class Thermoplasmata; order Methanomassiliicoccales; family Methanomethylophilaceae; genus Methanoprimaticola. The sequence continues at coordinate 27,267 of CAVJLK010000017.1, forward strand.
CAGGAGGGGTCGAAGAGACCGCTATCTGCGACGTCGCGACCACTCTCGGATCCTTCGCCTGCTTCAGCGGGAACTTCCACCTGGACGGGCCCATCCACATCAGGTGGGGGACCACCATGGCCAGGGGAACCCTCCAGGTCGCAGCCCATGCTGCCGCGGCCATCGATGCCAACACCGACCTGCTGCTCGCGAACCAGTACTACCCCATCGCAGGGCCCTGCACCGAGATGTGCCTGCTGGAGACCGCCGCCCAGGCTATCAACGACACCGCTTCCGGAAGAGAGCTCCTCTCCGGATCCGCAGCCGCAAAGGGAGTCGTCCAGGACAAGACCACCGGAATGGAGGCCAGGATGATGGGAGACGCAGCTCAGGCCACCGCCGGGATGAAGATCTCCGATGTCAACGAGATCCTCAACAAGCTGATCCCCATGTACGAGGCCCACTACACCGATGCTCCCGCTGGGCTCACCTTCCAGGAGTGCTACGACGTGACCACCGTCAGGCCCACCAAGGAGTACCTCGAGGTCTACGACAAGGCCGCAGCCACTCTCAGGGACATCGGGCTGGACATCGGCCTCTGAGCCCTTAGGGAAGCAATCATCGCTTCGGGCGCTTTTCCCAAAGCTCCTGCGCCGGAAGGCGCAGGGGCCCATTCCTGCCGGCGCTCATTTGCTATTTTCCTGAACCGGCAGGGATGATGCCATGGTCAGACTTTCAGCCATCCAGGCTGTCTGCGCCGACAGATTAAGATATCCTAATGCATAGGCTCCAGTGTTGTGGTCAATTGGTCGCTCGCAAGTGTTTGAACGTCTACGGCGCGTATGACAGGTTCGTCCAGGGACGGAAGGTCTCCGAGAAGGACTGGGATTACAACATAATCCCCCGCAACGCACATATGATGAAGGAAAGGTACGACATCGCTTTCGGGGACGGCTTCATCCCCGAGGATCCGGACCTGGCCGACAGGCTCTTCATCGCCGGAGTGGACATGCTCGTGTCCACAGGAATATACAATCCCGATCTCGGCACCTGCCTGACGATCGAGGAAGACGAGATCTACGAGGGCCTCAAGATGGCCCCGAAGAAGCTGGAGCTCGGAAGCGGCAAGGACCACTGCTCATGCAAGGCCCGCCGCGGGAACGCCCTCAGGAAGCCGATCATCCAGGGAGGTCCTACCGGAGCCCCCGTTTCCGAATCGATATTCTCGCAGATGATCGAAGCCTACGCTCAAGAGCCCACCCTCGACACCATCGTCAGCGGAGTGCTCGGGACCATAGACGGCCGCCAGGTCCTTACCAACACGCCTTGGGAGATCAAGGCTACTCAGGCCGAGGTCAACCATGTCCGCGAAGCGATCCGCAGGGCCGGAAGGCCCGGGATGTGCATATAGGGGCCTCAGACGCCGCTCACCTCCACAGGCCGTCTGGCCTCCGGACTGGGCGACCAGGGGATGAAATGGTTCGATTCCCACGAATGCTCGCAGCTCAACGAGCTCAAGATCGACATGTCCGGCCTGAACATGCTGGCCGGATGGCACGGTGCCGGCGACATAATCATGATCGAGCAGATGCCGATCATGGGCGGATACGCCGGCGGCATGGAGGAGACCGCTATCTGCGATGTCGCATCCACCATGGCCACATTCGCTCTCTTCAACGGCGACATCCACCTGGACGGGCCGATACACATCAGGTGGGGAACGACCACCACCCGCGAGACCCTGAAGGTCTCCGGCCACGTGGCGGCCGCCCTGGATTACAACACCGATCTGCTCCTCGGTAGCCAGTACTATGCTCTTGCGGGGCCCTGCACCGAGATGTGCCTGCTGGAGACGGCCGCCCAGGCGCTCGTCGACACGGCGTCCGGAAGGGAGCTGCTCTCCGGAGTGGCGTCCGCCAAGGGGACGATACAGGACATGGTCTCCCCGATGGAGTCGCGCATAATGGGAGAAGCTTCCATGGCGACATGCGGGATGGAGGTTTCCGACATCAACCTCATCGTCGACCGCATCCTGAAGTGCTACGAGAAGAACTATCCCGATCCGCCTAGGGGGAAGAAGTTCCAAGAATGCTACGACGTGGACAACCTGGTGC
>CAVJLK010000018.1:0-28734 GCA_963650175.1 Ruminococcus sp. CAG:579
GGAGTTGCCTGTTCCACGATGTGTTGTCGGAGGCGAGTTTTTCGGCGTTTTCGGCGACCTCCCCCCGTCAGGCTTTAAGTGTAGGACTACGCTCCTAAAAGCATGGGAGCCAACTTCACTTTCATCCATTGCGCCGACCTTCACCTCGGCGCCAGGTTCAAAGGCATGTCGGGCACCGATCCCAAGGAGGCGGAGAGGATGACCCGCACGGTGTTCGAGTCGTTCTCGAGGATCGTCGACCTGGCCCTGAGCGAGAAGGCGGATGCGATGTTCATCGCAGGGGACGCCTTCGACGAGGAGACCATCACGCCCAGGACCAGGATGTTCCTCGCCGACGAGCTGGAACGCGTCGGGATCCCGGTGTTCATGGTCCGCGGGAACCACGATCCCGTGACATCCTGGGAATCGAGCATCCCGTTCCCGCCGAACGTCCACGTGTTCGGCACCGAACCCGAGAACGTGGGGATCCCTGGGGTGGAGGGGGCCGAGGCCGTAGGGGCGAGCTTCGAGCACTGGGCCGAGCCCAGGAACATCCCGTCCATGCTCCGCGGGTCCCCCGACAGATTCACCGTCGCCTGCGTCCACTGCGACGTCGGCGGCACATCCAAGGATTACAAGTACTCGCCGTGCGCCCTGTCCGATCTTTCGGGACGCGGCGTCGACTACTGGGCTCTGGGGCACATACACAAGCGCGAGGTCCTCTCCCAGGATCCCTGGGCCGTGTACCCCGGCAACATCCAGGGCAGGAGCTTCAAGGAGACCGGCGAGAAGGGCGCGTACGTGGTGAAGGTCTCCGACGGCAAGGTCCGCGAGGTCCGGTTCGAGCCCACGCAGGGCCGGATATGGTACGACGAGACCGTTGATATCACGGGCAAGGCCATGAACGACGTGCTCTGCGAGCTGTCGGGGAGGATGACATCCGGCTCGATGGCCAGGCTGACGTTCGTCGGCCGCGGGGAGCTGGACTCGATGCTCCGCAGGGAGCCCGCCGATGTGGCGAAGCTGATCTCCTCCCGCCTGTCCTGCCGGATATCGGAGATCGAGGTCCGGTCGACCCCGGACGTGGACATCGACGCCAGGCGGGGTTCAGGCGACATGGTCGGACTGCTGATATCGGCAGGGGATTCGCTGAAGGATTCCGGGAAGGAGGGCATACTGCAGGCCGTGGGGGCCAATCCCAGGGCCAATCTGGACCTGGACATCCTGCGGGCCCTGTCGGAGGACGAGCTTAAGGACCTGGTGGACGAGGCGCTCAAGACCGTCATCTCCAGGATGGGGGTGAAGGGATGAAGATCAGGAGGATCAGGATACGCTCCTTCGGGGGCATCAGGGACCGCGACTACCCCGTCGGGGAGTGCATGACGGTGTTCTACGGCCCCAACGAGAGCGGGAAGACCTCCACGATGGAGTTCATCCGCGAGACCCTCTCCCAGGATAACAAGAAGAACAAGTATCCGGCCAGGGGGAGGACCGACGAGGGGACCCTGGAATACGAGGAGGACGGCGCGGAGCAATCGGTCGTTCTGAAGGGGAGGAAGGTCTCCGGGACCCCGCCCGGATGCATGAAGGGCATGGATCCGGAGCTGTACAGGGACATATTCTCGCTGGACGCCGGCACCCTGGACAGGACCGACGCCCTGACCAAGGGGGACGTCAAGACCAAGTTCCTGACCGTGCCCGGCGCCGACGGGATGCCAGAGGTGCTGAAATGGGTCGATTCGGAGGTGAAGGGGGTCTACGGGGTCAGATCGAACTCGGATTCGATGCTCAACGGCCTGAACGCAAAGCTGGACCGGTCGTGGGGCGCCGTCTGCGACATGAGGTCCAAGGCGTCCGAGTACGGCGCCCTGGCTGAGAAGAGGGATGCCCTGGTCGGGAAGAAGAAAGCGCTGATCGAGGCCGGCGCCGCCGATGCGGAGGCCAGGTCCGTCTACGAGAACTACAGGAGCAACAGGGGGAACTTCGACAGGCTCGCCGCGATGGAGGCCGAGAGGCAAACCCTCGGGGAGTTCAAGGCGGTCACCGAGGAGGACATCGCCGCGCAGGCGAGGCTGTCCGCCGCCGTGGAGGCCGCCCGCGGGGAGAAGGATTCGCTGGAGGCGGAGAAGTCGTCGGCGAGGATGCGTCTGGGTGGGGCCGACCCGCGCAAGGTGGAATCCCTCTCCCAGGAGATCGGGCTCATGCCCGGAAGGCTGTCGGCGTACCGCGAGGACGTCGAGAGGCTGTCCTCCATGCGCAGGGAGCCCGCTCCCGCCGTTCAGAGGAAGGGCGCTTCGAAGCTCGGTGCGGTCGTCGGGCTGATTATCGTCCTGGTGGGCGTGGTGCTGGGTGTCGCGGTCCATCCAGCCGCGTTCGTCCTGTCCGTCGCGGGGATCGCCGTGGCGGCGTTCTCGCTGAAGAGAGGGAAGCCCGAGGCACCCGTCCAACCGCACGACGACTCCCGCAGAGCGGAGCTGGAGGCGGAGGTGTCCCGTTTCGAGAAGGACCTCCGTACGCTGTGCGCCGAGCTCGACGTGCAGTCGCGGAGCCCGGAATCGTCGGTCCGCGAGCTGACGGGGCTGGTCGAGGCCGCGTCCGCGCTGAAGGCTTTGGACCAGAAGCTCCTGGCCTCCAGGGCCAGGTTCTCCGAGGCTAACAACGCTCTCCTGGCCTTCTACCAGCCGTATGCCGGCGAGGCGGGATTCGATGCGGCCAGGAGGAAGACGCTAAGGAAGACCGCTCTGGACAGGGATATAGCATCCGTCGAGGAGGCCATCCGCAGCGCAGGACTGGATCCGCGGTCCCCGGAGTGTCCCGTGGAGTGGGAGGCGTCCGGCAACGATGCCGCCCTGGCCGAGGTCGGAAGGGAGATCGGGGAGACCGAGTCGAAGATGAACGGCATCCTCTCCATGGAGGACCTGGAGTCGGAGATGGACAGGCTGGCCGCTCTGAAGGCCGAGAAGGAGGGGATCATGCGCCGCGGGGCCGTGGCTATGATCGCCCAGAGGCTGATCACCGACGCATGCAACGAGGCCTACGGGACCATCAGCCCGGGGGTGATCACATCGGCCGACAAGTTCCTCAGGTACATGACAGAGGGGAGGTACTCGATGAGCATCGACCCCGCCTCGGGGGAGATAGCTCTGAGGACTGACGGGGAGACGAAGGAGATGTCCAAGTGGAGCTCCGGGCTCAGGGCGCAGGCCCTCCTGTCCATCAAGCTGGCGATAGCCAAGGAGATGGGCGGGGAGAAGGTGCCGGTCATCCTCGACGACGTGCTGCTGCCGTTCGACTCCGACCGCAAGGCCGGGGCCATCAGGGCATTGGCGGAGGCGTCCTACGAGATGCAGATCCTGCTCTTCACATGCGATGCGGAGACCGCGGAGCTGTCCACGGGGACGGATTGGGTGTGCGTGATCGACATGTGAACCACTCTCTTGCACCCCGTCGGGTCTTGGATGGCACGACCGGGTGCAAGATCTTCGATTTGTCCAAAGTCCGAATATCGATCGGGCGGACCCGTACGTATCGTGGATTCGATGCGTCTTTGGGCATCTGCCAAGTTTTCTAATCATTCTGGATGGATTATAATTATCTGGAATTGAAGAAAATTTTTAATTGCAGATATTTATCATCAAGGAGAGAGCATGATAATCGGTCGTAGGAAAGAGATAGAGGAGCTCCGCGAACTGTACAGTCGCGATGATGCTGAATTCGTCGCCTTATACGGAAGGCGGAGGGTCGGAAAGACGTACCTGATATCAGAGCTGTTCAACGGGGAGATGACATTCACCCACACTGGTCTCTCTCCAGTTGATCCATCCGTGAAAAGAAAGAGCAGGATGAAGGCACAGCTGAATCATTTCTACAGTTCGCTGGTCTCGCAGGGTATGGCTAAATCAGCACCGCCCGAGGACTGGATGCAGGCATTCTACATGCTGGAATCCTTCCTGCAATCTAAGGCGGATGGCAGCAGGCAATTGGTATTCCTCGATGAGATTCAGTGGATGGACACACCCCGGTCCCAATTCATCACGGGCCTCGAATCCTTCTGGAACGGATGGGTTAGCATGGGCCATCCCATCATGTTGATCGTTTGCGGGAGTTCCACATCTTGGATTCTCAACAAGCTGATTAACAACTACGGGGGTCTCTACAATCGCGTGACATTCAGGATATGCCTGTCCCCATTCAATCTGGCGGAGACGGAGGAGTTCCTCGACTCCAACGGTGTCGGATTCTCAAGATACGATGTTGCCAGGATGTATATGGCGCTCGGTGGCATCCCGTACTATCTGAGGCAGATCGACCGCGGTATGAGCGTGGAACAGAATCTTGATCGTTTGTTCTTCGAGCGCAAGGCCCCGTTGAGGAACGAGTTCGAACTTCTGTTCTCGTCCACATTCTCCAGTCCAGAGCCGATGAAGGCCATAGTGCGGACTTTGGGAAGTACCCGGAGAGGTCTCACCAGGAAGGAGATCATCGAGGAAACGCACATTCCAGACGGAAGCGCCCTGACTTCGTATCTGGACTCCCTCGCAGAGGGGGATTTCATCATCAAATACACGCCGTTCGGGGAAGGAAAGAGAGAGTCAAGGTATAGGCTGGTCGACCCCTTCTGCCGTTTTTACCTGTATTTTCTGGAGCCGGGGCGGAGCGGAGGGAAGGCCTCCGTATCGAGCGATTCCGCTTTGGCATCGTGGATGGGGTTGTCCTTCGAGGATGTGTGCTTTACGCACATCCGGCAGATTAAGCAGGCATTGGAGATAGCCGGGGTGTCCACGAGGGCGTCCCTATGGTCCAAAAGAGGCGACGAATGCGGTCCCGGAACACAGATCGATATGATCATAGAACGCAAGGACAACGTGGTCGATGTATGCGAGGCGAAGTTCGTCGCAGGGGAGTTCGCCGTCGATAAGGATTACCATCTGCAGCTGGTCCGCAGGAAAGAGCTCGTAGGTGAGCTCGTACCCAAGAAGGCCACGGTCCGCAACGTGCTGATCTGCACGAACGGGCTCAAAAAGAATGAGTATAGATGGGATTTCGCCGCAGTGGTGACCCTGGACGATCTGTTCAGCGATCGATGGGGTCTCGAACCCGACAACCCCCATTGATCTACCAGAAAATCGGTATGACAAGTTTCGTAGCCTTTATTTATATAGTCGACATTCGCCGTCTTAGGGATTGCACGAAGCAGCCCTGTTCACACTCACTATCATCACTCGTCCCGTGCAGGGACGAACGCCGAAGGACGATGGGCAACGGTGCGCCGACCCAGGAAATGTTCGTCCGACGGTTTGGTAACGGCCGTGCCGTGACCGTAGGTCGGTACGTTCCGTGGACGGGCAGGAGCGCCGAGTCTTTCTCTGACACCCTAAGGAGGGTGCTAATGAATATCGATCCAAGTGCAACCAAATACATGGTGAAGGCGAAGATCAACGCCGACGGCGTCGTCGAGAAACCCGACGTCGTGGGCGCCATCTTCGGACAGACGGAAGGGCTCCTCGGAGACGAACTCGATCTCAGGGACCTGCAGAAATCCGGACGCATCGGAAGAATAGAGGTGGAGATCAACTCCAAAGGCGGCAGGTCCGAGGGCATCATCTACATGTCCTCCAGCCTGGACCAGGTCGAGACCGTGATCCTCGCCTCCGCTCTGGAGACCGTCGACCGCGTCGGACCCTGCAAGGCGTCCATCCAGGTCCTCGGCATCGAGGACGTCAGGATAACCAAGAGGGAGAAGGTCGTCGAGCGCGCCAAGGAGCTCCTCAACGAGCTCATAAAGCAGTCCAAGGGGACCAGCGTGGACCTCACGGACAGCGTCAGGCAGAGCGTCCAGGTCGAGGAGATCACCACCTACGGCAAGGACAGGTGCCCCGCCGGGCCCAACGTGAAGGATTCCGAGGCGATCATCATCGTCGAGGGCAGGTCCGATGTCCTGAACCTCCTCAAGGCCGGCATCAAGAACGCCATCGCCGTCGAGGGCACCAACATCCCCAAGACCGTCCAGGACCTCTCCCGCGAGAGGGTCGCCACCGCTTTCGTCGACGGCGACAGGGGAGGAGAGCTCATCCTCAGGGAGCTCTTCCAGGTGGCCGACGTCGACTTCGTCGCCCGCGCGCCCCGCGCCCACGAGGTCGAGGAGCTCACCGCCAAGCAGATCGTCAAGTGCCTCAGGAACAAGATGCCCGGCGACCAGTACATGGAGATGAACGGGCTCGCCATGCCCTCCTCCGAGGACGAGGAGCCCGAGGAGCGCCATGAGGAGCGCCAGCCCCGTCGCGAGGAGCACCGCGAGGAACGCCGCGAGGAGCGCAGGGAGAGGAAGGACCGCGAGGACCGCAGGCGCGACCGCAAGGACAGGAAGGACCGCGAGGACCGCGAGGAGCGCAGGGAGAGGAAGGACCGCTTCGACTCCGGCGCCATCGACAAATTCAGGAAGAAGGACACCGAGGCCCCCGAGGTCATCGAGATGCCCGCGGCCGAGCGCTCGCTCGCCGTACAGGGGGAGACCCACCTCGCCGTCCGCGAGGAGCCCGAGGAGGTCCCCGCCGAGCCCGTCGACGTTCCGAAGGAGGAGCCCGTCGCAGAGACTCCCGCCGAGCCCGCCGTCGAGGAGAAGCCCAAGAAGAGGACGCTCCGCGGCAAGAGGACCAGCAACAAGGTCCTCTCCCCCGAGCAGGAGCAGTTCAGGGACATGCTCCTGGACCTCTCCACCACCCACAACGCGAAGATTCTCGGAGAGGACCGCCAGGTCCTCCGCGAGGTCGCCGTCAAGAGTCTGGTCAACACCCTCAAGGAGGAGTCCGACGGGGTCGAGGCCATCGTCTTCGACGGGGTCATCTCCCAGAGGATCCTCGACGTCTCCGCCGACAAGGGAATCAAGATCGTCGTGGGCACCAGGAAGGGCAACATCACCAAGATGCCCGCGGACATCGCGATCTGGACGAAGGAAGACCTGTACTGATGACGCAGAAGAGAGCCGTCGAGACCTGGGACGACCTCGAGGGGATGTCGTCCACAGCGGACATCCTCATCCCCTCGGACCCCCTCGACAGGGTCCTGGGGCAGGAGGAGGCCATCGAGCTGGCCAAGATCGCCGCCAAACAGCGCAGGCATCTGCTGCTCGTAGGTCCCCCCGGAACCGGGAAGTCCATGATCGCACGCGCCCTGTCCATGAACCTGCCCCAGCCGAGGCAGGAGGTCAGGGTAATCAAGAACCCCGAGAACCCCGAGAGGCCGTTCCTGGAGGTCCTCGACGCGGAGGAGGTCGAGAGGGAGGAGAGCATCCGCGCGGAATCCGTCGGCGTCCTCCTGGACCCGAAGGACGCCCCGTCCAACGTGGCCGAGCACCTCGGATACAGGTGCAAGGAGTGCGGGAAGTACTCCCTGCCCACCGACCTCACATGCCCGCACTGCAGCAAGAGCAAGGTGGAGATGGGCGGCCGCAGCAACCCCTTCCAGGACCTCCTGGGCGGGATGCTGGAGGTCGCCCTCCCCCAGGCCACCGCCGGGAAGGAGAAGGTCCACACGACCCGCACCCGCGACGGGGAGGAGGAGGTCGTCATCTTCGAGAGGGCCGGAGACAAGATCCGCATGCTCGACCAGAAGGCGATCGACAAGCGCGGGGAGCTCCAGCGCACCTCCAGCGAGAAGGTCCTCGTGAAGTTGCGCAGGGATCCCTTCGTGCTCGCCACCGGCGCTTCGGAGACGGAGCTACTGGGGGATGTGAGGCACGACCCCTACGGCGGTCACGAGAAGCTCGGGACCCCGGCGTACGAGAGGATCGTGGCCGGTTCCATCCACGAGGCGCACGAGGGAGTGCTGTTCATCGACGAGATCTCCCACCTGGGGGACCTCCAGAGGTACATCCTCACCGCCATGCAGGAGAAGACTTTCCCCATCGTGGGACGCAACCCCCAGTCGGCCGGCGCCAGCGTCAAGGTCGACGACGTGCCGTGCGACTTCATACTGGTCGCGGCGTGCAACATCCAGGATCTGGAGAACATCCTCTCGCCCCTCCGTTCGAGGATAATCGGCGGGGGGTACGAGGTCCTGGTGGACGTCGCCATGCCGGACACGCCCCGCAACAGGGCGAAGTACGCTCAGTTCGTCGCCCAGGAGGTCAACCTGGACGGCAGGATCCCGCACGCCACCATCGAGGCGGTCGAGAAGATCATCGACGAGGGCAGGCGCAGGGCCAAGGAGGACGGTCAGAAGAACTCGCTCACGCTCAGGCTGAGGGAGCTCGGAGGACTCATCCGCGCCGCGGGGGACATCGCCGTCATGGAGGACGCCCCTCTGATCACCGGCGACCACATCGTCCGCGCGCTCAGGCGCTCCAGGGGAGCGGAGGAGCAGATCCGCGAGAGGTACGGTTCCTACAACAAGGGCCTCGGGAAGGACGTGTCGTCCGCCCAGAAGGAGCGCTCCTCGTACTATTTCCAGACCGAGCATCTCGACGACAACATGTTCTCGTGATGCGCAAACGCGGGGAAACCCCCGCATTCCTTCTTCGAACCCTCCTGCCAATCTCTTAAATGCCGTACGCGGATTAGACGGGCATGAAGCGGGCGGTGTCACTGGCTGTCGTCCTGATAGCCGTGGCTGTCGTCCTCTGCGCGCCCTCGGATTCGGACGGCGCGTCCAAGGAGGATTCCGCGCCGTACAGCGATTATCCCGACGCGGACGTCGTCATAGCCGAGAACGACAAGGGTTCGATGACGGTGTACCGGAAGGTTTCCGATGCCGTCGGCGGAGACCCCGCGAAGTACGAGACGGACACCTTCCGGAGCGGAGGGGACCTCCGGGTGGCGACCCTCTCGGAGACCGACGGGTCCCTGGACGTGGTCATGGTCTCCGGCAGGCTGGGGACCCTGACCCTCCTGTACGTGGATAAGAATCTCAAGGATGCCTCCTTGGATGTGCGTTTCACCATGGTATCAGGGAGTCTGACGCGTCTGCAGGGGATCTCCGTCTCCAACGGTCTGGCCACGTCGCTCCCCTCCTCCTACTACCAGGCTTACTCCCCCGTGAAGTCCATGACCCTGGACATCCGCGGGTCGGTCGTCTCGCTGATGCCGTCTTCCGACCTCATCGGCGTGGGGGACCTGGCGATAACCATCGGATCGGGGGCCGTCGTCGACAGGCTGTACCCCACCGGCGAGAATGGCAGGTATGAGAACGTCACCGTCGAGATGACCGGGGGTTCCGTCGGATACGTATCCAACCAGAAGGCGGTCGTCACCAACCTCGTCTACGACCTGAAGGTCGGGAGCATCGACTACCTGTGCCTGGGGGCGGACACCGAGGGCGGGACCGGATACTACCGCAGCTACATGTGGACTTTCTACGCCATGAAGACCGTCACCGTGAGCATCGGACCGTTCGTGACCGTCGGGACCGCCATAACTGGCGCCGGGATATCGGACGTCCCGTCGGTCCTCTGCAACGGTCAGGACCCAGCTGTGTCGAGGTCCAGGGACGTTTCCCTCGATTCATCCTCCGAGGTCGTCGCCGAGCGCTGCTTCCTCGACGGGGACGGGAAGGCGCTCAGATTCTCGTCGTACACCGTCGGGGGCAACCCCCAGACCTCGTCCGTGAGGACCAGCTACTACGTCTCGTACCAGACTTTCCCCGTCTACGGGGAGGGCGGGATATGGGCTTCCGCATCCGGCCTCACCGTCCCCGACGGCACCATGCTCCATTGCAATGCGCCGATGACCGTCCCGTCCGGGGCCGAGCTCAGGGTGGAGGCCGGCGGGATGCTGGCGAACACGTCCGTCGTCACGGTGCACGGATCCGTGGTAAACGAGGGCACGGTCAGGAACAACGGGCTGATCGAGAAGAGGGGCTCCGGGACCTACGAGGGGACGTCCGAGGGCACCGGGCACATCGCCGTATGCGTCTTCGCCCGTCCGACCGACGGGAGGGTGGACGTCATGACGTCCGAGGGCACCGCCGCGGTCCTGCGCTCGCAGTCCGGGGAGATATACTTCAACACCGCCTCGGTCTACTTCAGCGAGCTGAGGGTCAAGGTCCTGATCTCCGCGCCGGAGTCCATGTTCATCGGCGGGGAGTACTTTGTCGTGTCCGTCGAATCCGCGGAGCACGAGGGGTTCGATCTGGGCTGGAAGGTCTACACCAGCGGGTTCGAGACATACGCGTCCGGTTCGATGACCGTGACGCTGACGTCTCCCGTGAGGATGTCCGGAGGGCACGTCGCCCAGGTGTTCGACTCCGAGGGGAACGCGATGGAGATCACGTCGTCCTCCAGGACCGAGCTGACGTTCGTCGTCACCGGCAACGGGACGTACTACTACAGGGCGGTGGCCTCGTCGGATTCGGAGAAGAGCATCGGGTCCCTGTCGGGGACCGGGCTCAACATCGCCATGGCTGCGGCCATCGTGGTCGTGGCGTCGCTCGTCGTGTATATGCTTCTCAGGCGCGACCGAGGTCGAGGACCATCCTGACTCCATCGCCGCCGTCGCTGTACAGGGCGGGGAGGATGCAGGTCCTCCGGAACCCCCTGCGCTCGTAGAATGAAATGGCTGAGGCGTTGGTGACGCGGGCCTCCAGCTGCATCATGGGGATGCCGTTCCTGAGGCATTCGATCCTGAGGGCGTCCAGCATCGCCGAGCCCGCGCCGAGCCCGCGGTACGGGGCGTCCACCGCCAACAGAGCGATGGACGCGGCGCCGTCCTCGAGGATGTAGCTGCTCAGGGCCCCGGCTGTGCCGCCGGTCACCGGTTCGGCGACCAGCTGGCCCCGGGGCCACTGGAGCATGAAGTATTCGAGGTTCTCGGGGGCGAAATAGTCGTCCAGGTTGCCGTTGTAGATCCTGTACATCGCAGGGATGTCCGCGGCGCCCGCGGTCCTGGCGACCATCAGCCCGGTCATCTCCTCTTTCCCTTCCTCTTGTTCTTGGATCCGTTCTTGGCTACGGCGCCGATCGCCGAGAGGAGGATCACGATGACGATCAGGACGATGTAGAGTTTGTCCTTGATCAGGGATTCGAAGTCGGTCCCCTCCTTGTCGGAGTCCTTGGAACCGCCCGAATCGTCGGTGTCCTTCGAATCATCGGAGTCGCCCGAGGAGGACGATCCGACCCTGTACTCCTTGGTCACGGTCTTCATGACGCCGTCGGCGTCGGTGATCCTCACGGTCATGGTGTGCTGCCCGTCGACCGCCTCGAAGACTATCCTCCCGATGGACGTGGTGCGCTGAGCCGATCCGTCGCCGAGGTCCCACACGTACGTGTAGGTCCCGCTGGAAGGAGTGACGCCGACGGACGCGGTGTACTCCTTCCCGGGCGAGAGGCTCTCGGGGAACTCCGTTATCTCGACGCTGAACCCGCCGTAGGTGTACCAGTTTCCGAAGTCCTTCTGGAACGCGGAGGCGTAGAAGTCCGCCACCTCGGAGGAGTTGATGACGACGCAGGCCTCCCTGTTGTTGAAGAAGGAGTTCTCCGTCCAGTTCACCGAGGACACCCACACGTAGTCGTCGCAGACGACCCCTTTGTTGTGGACGTACGGCGACGTCATCCTCGCGGCGCTGACGGCCGTCTTGGCATTTATGTCGAACACGGAGGTCTCGTCGACCTGGTCGGAGAAGATGACCTTGGTATCCACGCCTCTGAGCGCCGCGGTGTGGAACAGCCCCACGGGGCCGTCCGTCGTGTAGTCCTTGTACGAGGAATCCAGGCTCTGCTGCTGGGAGTAGAGGCGCTCCTTCGCGATGGACGCGTAGTACTCCAGCGCGGCGTAGGAGCTCTCGTTCGACAGGACGGGTGTGACCTTGGCCTTGTACGATGGGAAGTCGGCCGTCGATGTGGGGGAGACGTAATAGGTCTCGCCGGCGGCGACGTTGGGGTACTGGCTGGCGTAGGTCGCCACGTCCCCGTACTCCATGGACCAGTCGTTCTCGAACACGCCGTTCATGAAGCTCGCGTATCCCTCGCTCTCGACGACGACGCCCCATCCGCGGTTCCCCTGGACCTTGCTCCCGTAGATGTTGGTCACGGTGCTCCCGTTCAGGTTGTCGCTGGTCCAGTTCTCGGACATGACGACCGTGGTATCGCCATCGACTATGGCGAACTTCGCATGGTCGTAGGCGTAGCGCGGTTCGGTCCCGGAATCGATGAGCCTGACGTCGGCCCCCGCTTCGATAAGGGCCATGAGATGGGCGGAGCAAGATTGGAGGGAGGTCATCCCGAGGGGGTTGGCCTCGAGAAGGACGTCCACGTCCACCCCGGCCTCCGCCTTGTCCACCAGGAGCGAGAGCACATTCTTGTCGGATATCATGTAGATCTCGACGCGGATGCTCTTCTCGGCGCTCTCGAGGGTCCTGAGCACGGGTATCCCTCCGCTGTTGGGCAGGAGGAACGGCGTGACGGTGGCGTCGTACTGCAGGTCCGCATCGAAGGTGAACGACGTGCGCCCCTGGACGATCCAGTCCGAGGCGGAATCCGTGTCCGAGCTCCCGACGCGTTCTATGCAGCGCTTCCCGTAGATCTTCACGGGGTCCCCGTTCCATGCGGAGGAATCGGTTATGGTCTTGTTCCCGTAGCAGACCGCGTCGACGAGCGTGCCGTCCTTGTACAGGTAGACGTCGTCCCCCGAATCGCCGAGCACGAAGGTCCCCTTGACGGTGACCCTCTCGTCCGACTTGTAGAAGACGACGTTGTCCTGGTTGGAGAAGTAGTTCCCGTCCGCCTTCTCGGAGGCCAGGACGAGGGTCTCGCCCGGTCCGACGACGATGGAACCGAAACTCAACGTCCCCTCGTTCTTCCCGTTGGCGGGCATGTCCGATATAGTGTAGTCCTTCATGTCGACGGAGGAGCTGCCGTAGTTGTGGACGGAGACCCCCTCGCACGTCTTGGGATTGACCTGGTAAAGCTTAAGACCGTCCATCTCGGCCCCGTCCGAATCCTCCGCTATGCACAGAGGGGACAGAACGGCGATCGCGACGGCCAGCAGGACCAGGGCCTTGCTGAGCGCATCCATGCCGGGACCGATGCAGAGGTACGAAATAAAGAATGGGCCCCCGGAGGGGCCGGGTTTCAGGCGGGTTCGGGTTCCGATGCCGGAACGGCCGGGGCGGCGTCCTTCACGCGCATGCACCTCATGGCGTTCAGAACGGCGATCACGGTGACCCCCACGTCCCCGAAGACGGCGAGCCACATGTCGGCCATTCCGACCAGGGTGAGGGCCATTATCCCGAACTTCACGGCCAGCGCGAACACGATGTTCTGGATGACGATCCCGTTGACCTTCCTGGCCAGTCCGATGCACTTCGGTATCTTCGAAGGCGCGTCGTCCATTATGACCACGTCCGCCGCTTCTATCGCGGCATCCGATCCCAGCCCGCCCATGGCGATCCCCACGTCGGCGCGGGCCAGCGACGGGGCGTCGTTGATGCCGTCCCCGACGAAGGCGACGGTCTTTCCCTTGGGGCATTCGGCCATGATCCTCTCCAGCTCCGAGGTCTTGTCCCCGGGCAGGAGTTCGTATACAATCCGGTCGATTCCGAGTTTTCCGCCGATGTCCTCGCAGATGCGCCTGGAGTCGCCGGAGAGCATCACGGTCTGCTTCACGTCCATCCTCCTCAGGGATTCTATCGCCTCGCGGGAATCCTCCTTCACCGCGTCGGCGACGACGATGTGCCCCAGATATCTTCCGTCGACGGCGACGTGGACGTTGGTCCCGGTCACATCCTCCCTGCAGAACTCGATCCCGTGGTCGTCCATCAGCCTGTGGTTCCCCACGATGATCTCCGACCCGTCTATGACCGCGCGGACTCCCTTGCCGGCTACCTCCTCGGCGGAGGAGACGCGGTACGGGTCCGCGGCATCCGCCCCGGCCCTCTGTATGGACTTGGATATGGGGTGGTTGGACACGGCCTCGGCGGCGGCGGCCATCCCGATCAGGCGGTCGGAGTCCTCGTCCATGGAATGGACCTTCGAGATCTCGAAGCTCCCCTTGGTCAGGGTCCCGGTCTTGTCGAACACCACCGCGTGGATCCTGGACATGGCCTCCATGTAGCTGGCGCCCTTGATGAGCACGCCCATCCTGGACGCCGCCCCGATCCCGCAGAAGTAGCTCAGCGGGACTGATATCACCAGGGCGCACGGGCAGGACACCACGAGGAACGTCAGCGCCCTGTAGAGCCATGTGACGAAGTCGCACCCCAGGACCGGGGGGATTATGGCGATCGCCACCGCCGCGCCGACGACGGCGGGCGTGTAGTACCTGGCGAATTTCGTTATGAACCTCTCGGCCGGCGCCTTCCTGGCGACGGAATCCTCCACGAGCTCCAGGACCTTCGCGACCGTGGAATCCTCGTACTCCCTGGATACCCTCACCCTGAGGACGGCGGAGATGTTGACCGTCCCGGAGACGACCTCGTCCCCCACGGAGACGTCCCTGGGGACGGATTCCCCGGTCAGGGCCTTGGTGTCCAGCGAGGACTCCCCGGATACGACGATCCCGTCCAGGGGGACCTTCTCCCCCGGGTGGATCTCGATGATGTCGTCCACGGCGACCTCCTCGGGGTCCACCTCCTCCACGCCGTCGTCCCTCACGACGCGGGCGAAATCCGGCTGGATGTCCATGAGCTCGGCTATGGACTGCCTGGTCCTTCCGACGGCGCGCTTCTCGAACCATTCCCCCACCTGGAAGAACAGCATTACGGCGGCCGCTTCGGGATACATTCCTATGGCGAACGCGCCGAGCGTGGCCACGGACATCAGGAAGTTCTCGTCGAGGAAGTTCCCGTGGCCGATGTTCCTGGCCGCCTTCAGCAGGACGTCGTACCCCACCACGAGATACGCGGTCCCGAGGACGGCCAGCTGGGCCCATTCCGGCGATTCTATGACGTAATGGAGGACCAGGCCGACGGCGAAGAGGCACGCGCCGGCGAGGATCCTCTTCTCGAACCTGTTCATCGGGATCACTTGATTCTGACGATGTTGACCTCGTCCTCGATCTTCTTGGCGACCTTGGAGGCCTCCTCGACGATCCTCTCGATGTCCGCCTCGGGGGCCTCGATCGTCATCTTCTGGGTGACGATGGAGACGGTGACGTCCTCGACGCCCTTGATCTTCTTGGCTTCGTTCTCGATCTTGGCCGCGCAGTTGGCGCAGCAGAGGCCTTCCAGCTTGAGTACCGCTTTCATGGTTTCTCACTTGAACATGTGAACAACTGTTCAAGTATTAAACGGCGCGGTCAGACGGTGTCCCGGGCCATCCTCTTCTCGGCGTCGCGCCTCCTCATCATCCTCATCACGAATCCGAAGGCTACGATCGTCGCGACGGTCACGAACGCCGATCCCACGAACCCGATGTGGTCCACGGAGCCGTGGTCGGTGACCGCTCCGCCGATGATGGAGCCCATGGCTATCCCCACGTTGAAGATCCCGGAGAACAGGGACATGGATATGGCGGTCGCATCCGACGGCGATGCCCTCAGCGTCTCGTTCTGGAAGGAGACGTTGAACGATGTGGCGAAGAATCCCCACATGGTGCAGACGGCGAGCACGCAGACCACGGAGACCGTCGACGGCAGGAGGAGCGCGAGGCACGCCGCCGAGCCTATGAGGGACATGGCGATGAACCGGTACCGGGCGCGGTCGTAGACCTTGGTGAACAGTATGCTCCCTCCGATCCCGGCGAGGCCGAAGACGGTCAGCGCGACGGTGATCATCGTCTCGGACATCCCGGCGGTCTGGGCGAGGAAGGGCTCGATGTAGCTGTATCCGGTGTAGTACCCGGTGACGTAGATCGCCAGCATCACGTAGATTCCGACGAGCACCCTGTTCCTGAAGATGTCCGGGAGACGGCGCAGGGTGAACGTCCCTGGGTTGTCGACCTTCGGGAACACGGCGATCAGTAGCATCAGGATGGCGACGGACGCCAGGGCGATGACGATGAAGGACATCCTCCATCCGAGGGCGAGGCCGATGACCCTGCCGAGCGGGAGGCCGACGATCATGGCGATGGATGTTCCCGCGGCTATCGTGCTCAGGGCGAGCTTCTGCAGCTCGGGGGCGACCACGCGGACCGCCAGAGGGGATGCGATGGACCAGAATATCGAATGGGCCACGGCCACCCCCAGACGGGCGAAGACCAGCATCCAGTAGCTGTCTGCGATCCCGGCCAGGAACTGGAAGGCGGCGAAGAGCGTCACGCACATCAGGAGCATCCTGCGGTACTGCATCCGGCGGAGCGCGAGCATCAGGGGCAGCGAGAGGATGGCGACGGCCCAGGCGTAGATCGAGATGATCATCCCGGTCTGCGCTTCGCTTATGCCGAAATCGGCCGAGATGTCGGAGAGGAGCCCGATGGGCATGAACTCCGACATGTTGAATATAAACACACACAAGCTAAGACCTATGAGTGGTAACCATTCTCTGGGGGTCACTGGATCGCCCACCCTTTTCTTCCGAAGTCCGAAATAAACGTTTCGGAGGGGTTTCAGCTTTGCAGATCCTCCATGAATCCTTTGCGTATCCCTTCCATGTCCACGATTCCGATGACGGGCACGGCATCAAACTGTCCGTTGAGGTATCTCTGTCTGTTATTGTTGTTCTTCTGAGTCCTGCAGATGGATTGTAGGCTGACCGTTTCCTTGAATCCCTCCGAATCCACGCGGAGGACGAACGCATTCCTCGGATTGACGATCTCCAGAAGCGCCGCGTTATGCGTCGTCGCGATGAGCTGTCCTTTGATTTCGGGCAGGATCTCCCCGATGAGGTCACGGATCAGCTTCTCATGTATTCCGAGGTCCAATCCGTCGATGAATGCGACATCTCCGCCCGAGCATCCCATGAGGGATGGGAACAGAGCGATCAGCGACTTGGTTCCCGACGATTCCAGTCTGGCCGGCACCTCGCAAATCCCCCCGGCTATCCTCTTGTCGAACACCAGTTCGTATTTCACCGCGCGATTCTCGCTCTCGACGAAAACATACCGGACTCCGCAGACGTCCGAATACATGCGACCGAAGAATCTGGAGAGAGCGTGGGCATAGGCCATCATCAGACGTTTCTCTCCGGCGGAGCAGTCTCCGGAGATCAGATTGTTCGGACCCGATGATGCGGATATGTTCCCCGCCGGGATGTTAGTCGATATGGAGCCTATGAAGTCCAGGATCCTCTTTATCGAGGGATCCATCGAACCGTTCATGAATTCGGCGTTGTTCTTGAGGTATTGTTCCTTGATGATGGCCATCATGGAATGCGATCCCCAGAGCCGGGAGGTCGAATCCCCTATCCTGCGGGTCAGCGAAGAGTTCCTGAACAATCCTCTGACGAACGTCGTCTCGGGGCCGCCATCCGAGGATTCGACCAGGAAGAGTCTGCGCATGCGTTTGCCGGAATCCTGTTTGAGCTCTTCGCGTATGAGCGTCCCTTCATCGTCGAATGTCATCTCGTACGTCGTATCCAGAGAATCCACCGTGAAACGGTACGATGTGCGCATGAGGCCGTCGCGGCCGATCATGCGACGAGAAGCCGCCATCGCCCTCAGATCCGAAGCCTCCGTATTGTTCAGAACGGCCCTGTGCAATTCGGAAGCGACTTTCATCACTGCGTCTTTCTCTTCGTTTTCCGAGATGTTGACCGTTTCCTTGATCCTGGAAAGTATGTCCACGGCGCTCAGCGTGTCCACAGAGTCCTTCAGGAATCTGATGGAACCCATGAGGTTGGTCTTTCCGGAACCGTTCTCTCCGTAGACGAACGCGTGACCCAAGGGGGCATCGCGGGGTCCGGTGAGGTCGAGAGAGATGTGAGCGAAGGATTGGTAGTTCTCCAATTCGATCTTCTTGAACATGATGCACCCTCATGGTGAGGTTGATATTTGTAAGTTATCAGAATTTCAGATATAATCTGTATCTGAAATTGAATTATATTAACGGATAGAACTTGTTCTGGCCACCACGGTCGTCGAGGCATGGGGGTTGTGAGCCCCCATCCCCTCCCTCTCCGGCAACCTCCGGCATTTCATCGATGCGACGGTGATGATAGTTCTACACAGTTCATCGGCGCCTCGTATGTGGATGTCATGCCATCCTACGGCATGTCCGCGAGGGTCATTCGGAGGCATTCTGGACGGGTTCTGTCGCCGAACGTGAGTTCGTCCGCGCTTCCTTAGTTTTCCCAGGGGTTTATCATAAATCATTGGAATTAGGACCACACATATCATATACATGGAACGATGCTAACTCATCAGGTGTGATACGATGTACAAGAGAACGTACAACCCCATGCTGATCAACGTCCTGGAGAACACCCACTCGATCGCCATCATGATCTATCTACTGAAGAACCCGGACTCCTCCAAGATGGAGCTCTATCAGGCGGTGTCGAACACGACCCGCATGCGCTACAAGCTCGACGACCTCGAGAGGGCCGGGCTTCTGAAGCAGTACAGCGTCGGGGCCTCGACGAGGCTGAACCTCACGGAGGTCGGTACCGACGTGGCGAAGAAGCTCAACGCGGTCGAGAGGATCCTCAGCAAGGCGGAGAGGGAGAACGCGCCGCAGATGTCTGGCTGACGTCGGAAAGGTCGGAACCGGGGTTTCCGCGCAGGATTCCCCGGTTTCCGGCCCACTCCCGATTAATGTAGCTCCTTTCTAAACTAATAATACGCATGAGAACGGCCCCGTACGACCGTTTTATAATGGATGGATGTATCCTCCATATAGCGATTTAAGTAGGTGAGGAGATACCGTGGGGACCGCGAAAATTGGACAGCAGAGTGCAAAGCGGGAAGAGGGAAGCAGCTTGCGGATAGAGGATTGGCTAGGGGCCGACAACCAGCTCGGCATTGATATCTGGAACAAGAAATACTGCCACGACAACGAGACCTTCGACCAATGGCTCGACAGGGTCAGCGGGGGCGACGGGGACATCCGCAGGATGGTCGCCGAGAAGAAGTTCCTCTTCGGGGGGAGGATCCTGGCCAACAGGGGCCTCAGCAAGAGCGGCCTCAAGGTCACGTACTCCAATTGCTACGTACTGACCCCGCCCGAGGACTCCATAGAATCCATTTTCGAGACCGCCGGCAGGCTCGCCCGCACGTTCAGCTACGGAGGAGGAGCCGGCATCGACATCTCCAAGCTCGCCCCCCGCGGGGCGAGGATCAACAACACCGCGTCCGAGACATCCGGGGCAGTGTCGTTCACCGACCTCTTCTCCATGGTGACCGGGCTCATCGGTCAGCACGGCAGGCGCGGAGCGCTCATGCTCACCATGTCCTGCGACCACCCCGACCTCGAGGAGTTCATGTCCGTCAAGACGGACCTCGACAGGGTCACCAAGGCCAACATGTCCATACGCGTCTCCGACGAGTTCATGGAGTGCGTCCGCGACAGGAAGCCCTTCGTCCAGAAGTTCGACCGCCCCGAGAGCAACCAGAAGATCAGGAAGGAGCTCGACGCCGGCGCGTTCTTCGAGAAGCTGTGCTACACCAACTGGGACTACGGCGAGCCCGGATGCCTCTACTGGGACAGGATCTCCTCGTGGAACCTCCTGTCCGAGTTCCCCGATTACTCCTACGCGGGCACCAACCCCTGCGCAGAGGAGCCCCTCCCCGCCGGAGGCAGCTGCCTCCTCGGGAGCATAAACCTGGCGGCATTCGTCGCCGACGGGAAGTTCATGAAGGAGGAGTTCGAGGACGCCGTCCGCATCTGCGTCCGCGGACTCAACGACGTGCTGGACGAGGGCCTCCCGCTCCACCCGCTCCCCGAGCAGAGGGAGTCGGTCAGGGATTGGAGGCAGATCGGACTGGGCATCATGGGTCTGGCCGATATGCTCATCGACCTGGAGTACACCTACGGGTCCCCCGAGGCCGTCGACTTCTGCGACAGGCTCGGGAAGCTGATGATGGACACCGCGATGAACGAGTCCGCCCTCCTGGCCAAGGAGAAGGGCATGTTCCCCAAGTGCGTCCCCCAGCAGATCCTCGATTCGCCGTTCTTCAAGGAGAACGCGTCCGACTCGACCCGCGAGCTCGTCGCCCAGTACGGGCTGAGGAACTCCCAGCTGCTCACCATCGCCCCCACCGGGACGCTGTCGACCATGATCGGCATCTCCGGAGGGATCGAGCCGATCTTCGCCATATCGTACGAGAGGAGGACCACGTCCCTCTCCGACCACGACGAGTACTACAAGGTCTACACCCCGATCGTGCAGTCCTACATGGACAGGCACCCCGAGGTCCAGAAGGACGAGGACCTGCCCGGGTTCTTCGTCACCGCCCAGAACCTCGACTACCGCAACAGGATAAGCATGCAGGCCACCTGGCAGAGGCACATCGACGCCTCGATCAGCTCCACCGTCAACCTGCCAGAGGAGTTCCCCGAGAAGGACGTGTACAACATCTACATGCTCGCCTGGGAGTCCGGATGCAAGGGAGTCACGGTGTTCCGCGACGGCTGCAAGCGCCTGGGGATCCTGTCCACGAAGGAGAAGAAGGAGGAGCCCGCCCCCGAGAAGACCGAGAAGGACGAGGCCCGCGGAACCGTGGAGGAGGTCAGCGACAGCGTCGTGGGCAAGAAGAGGAAGCTCATGACCGGATGCGGCAGCCTGCACTGCACCGCGTTCTTCGACCCGGTCACCGGCGAGCTGAAGGAGGCCTACCTCAACAAGGGTTCCACCGGCGGATGCAACAACTTCATGGTCGGCCTGTCGAGGATGATCTCGCTGGCAGCCAGGTCCGGATGCGGCATCGACAAGATCGTCGATCAGCTCAAGTCGTGCGGATCCTGCCCGTCCTACGTCGTCAGGACGCACACCAAGAGGGACACCTCCCTCGGATCCTGCTGCCCCATGGCGGTGGGATGGGCCCTGATGGACATGTACAACGAGATGCAGGCCCAGATCAGGGGAATCCCCGACGAGGCCCCCGAGGAGACGTCCAGGGAGATCAAGAACCCCTGTCCCAAGTGCGGGGCTGAGCTCGAGTTCCAGGGCGGATGCAACGTCTGCAAGTCCTGCGGATGGACCAAGTGCGACTGATCCGTCCAGAAAACTTTTTACCAAACACCCTTACCCTTTCTCCGAGGCGGGTAGCCAGTAAGTCCCGTTCCCGTACACGCACCATCTCAGATAGACCCGCGTGCCTCAACTTCCACATATGGACGGGCCGGCGCAAGGTGTACGTGCCTTCCCGTCTCGCCTCATTCTCCGGGCGGATCCCTGTGCAGCAGCCAGCACAGGAACAGCGCTGCACCGATCCCGGCGCAGATCCCGGAGGCGGTCCGGAGGAGCGGGGAATCGAACCCCGTGGTCTCCACCGCCCATTCCAAGCCCATGAGGATCACGAGAACCGCTCCGGCTACGGCCCAGCGTCCATCGCGGAGCCTCCTGCCCAGGACCAGGCACGATGCGAACCCGATCGTCAGCCCAATGGCTATCCCGGTGTCCCGCATGCATATCGGGAGCTGGGAGCCGTTCAGAACGAAGCTTCTGGCCTCCTGCTGATGGCATAGGAGGTCCCCGATCGCGTACACGGATCCCGCCGCCCCGTGCCCCTTCCAGCCTCCGTCGATGAAGCCCGGGGAGCCGTCCAACCCGCAGAAGGAGCCGTACGGCGCCATGTACGGCGCGCAGAGCACCAGGGCGAGGAACGCCCCCGATGCGACGGCGGCGACGAGGGTCGCCCGGGTCCGGTAATCCATGGTTTCCGGACCGCGGACCCCCTTATTATGGCCGTCGGAGGGAGATCGCCGTGCACACGGCGAACACGATCAGGGCTATAGGCGCCGAGAGGGAGAACCTCCATAGCATCGATTTCAGACCGCCCCCGGTCCCCAGGCTGGACGTCAGGACGGAGATCAGGGCGCACAGCTCGATCACGTACACGGAGAGCGCCAGCTCGGTCCCGTCCAGCCCGGTGTATCCGGATATGCTGCTCAGCGGTCCGAGCAGGGACACGCTCATCCCCAGGACCATGGGGGCGAACACCGCCACGGTGCCGCTCATCATGTCCGTCATGCTCTTCAGCCCCAGTTCGAGCTCCTTCATCACGTTGGCGGCGTTCTGGAACTGCCTGCCCACGGTGATGGCAAGGCGACCGGCGTCCTCGGTGTCGCTGCGGGAGCAGCGGGATATGTCGCACATGGTCCGGGACACCTCCTGCGACACGGGGGACAGCGCCCTGCGCACCGCGCCCTCCACATCGCCCCTGCAGATGTCCAGCTCCCTGCCGAGGGCGGACCCCAGGGATTCGCACCCCGGTCTTGACGACACCGCTTCGACCGCCGCCCTCTCGAAGTTCGCGCCCCCCAGCAGGGAGTTGCCGATGCTGAACACGGAATCCCTCAGTCCCGATTCGGAGCGCGCCCGCTTGGTCTCTGCGATGCGGTCGCCGATGAGCAGGATGGCGCACGCCACCGACGCCAGGGCCATCGAGAGCATCAGGGACTCCTCCGCGTCCATCCCCGACCACGTCAGCGCCGGATAGAGGGGGACGGCGAGCAGCAGGGGCGCAGCGGAAAGGAATCCGTCCCTCGGACGGTCGGGCGATATGAAGGGGTTGTCCGAACGGAGCTTGACGCACACGGCCACTGTGGCTCCCGGGATTCCTATGAGGACGATCCCCAGGATAGTTTTCCCGTCCATGGGCACCGGACCGAACAGGTCCCCGATGTTGAGCATGGGCAGGATGGTCATCATGATCATCGGGATGACCACGCAGACGGAGAAGATCGTCATGCACGGAACGGTGAGCGATGCGCTGTAGCGCTCGCCCATTATGCGAACCGCATCCAGAGCCGCGTCGGAGGCCTCCTCCAGCATCCCCAGCCTCTCCTGCCTGTCTCCCGATTCGGAGGCGGATATGCAGAGCATAACCGACTGCCTGTACCCGGAAGCCCCTTCCCCCACTGAGCCCAGCTCCTCGATCAGGGCGTCCTTGACGCTCCTGGACTGCTTCGTGTCCGCCGATGCGGCCGCGCGGGCGAACAGCTTCCTGGAAAGGACGGGTCCGTCCTCGGCGACTATGCGCACCGCGGCATCCAGCGAGCCGTCTGATTCGATCATCGATGTGAGGATCCCCACGACTGTGGGGGCTTCGCTCAACAGCCTCCTCTCCTGTCCGTTCATGGCTCCCCGACCCTCCTCTTGAGCTCCGACAGGGCTTCCTCGGCCGTGGATCCCCTGGGCATCCCGTCCAGGATCTCGTTGGCAGCGAGGATCCACTCGGGTCCGAGGTACTTGTCGTCCTTGCCGCCGAGTCCGGCGAGGTACGAGCGCATCATCGACCTGGCGCGGATGTCCTTCGAGGCATCCTTGCCGGTCATCTGCAGGGACTGCAGCGCTCTGCCCATGAACGGTGAGGACATCAGGCCCTCCGGGCCGGAGATGTCGATGAACTCGCCGGGCTCCTTCCCGGTTGCCACCAGCTCGTTCACCCTGCGGATGAGGTTCCCTGAACGTCTGTCGCGGACCGTTCCGAGGGTCACGATGACATCGGTCGCCATGAACGCCTCGGGGGCGATGCCTATGTCGTAGACCATCCTCTGATAGACGGAGGTGGCCGAATCTCCGTGGACCGTTCCGAGGATGGCGGATCCGGCGCGTCCAGCGCGCATGCTTTGATAGAGGGTCTTCGCCTCCTCTCCCCTGACCTCGCCCATCACGATGGCCGATTCCCCCAGTCTGAGGGATACGCGGAGCGCCTCGTCGGCGCGCGAGTTGGCGGTACCCTGGATGCGCTCGTCCACGAGCATGGTTTGGACCTTGTAGCCTATCTTCCTCATGTATTCGCCCTGGATTTCAATCGTGTCTTCGATTGTCAGAATGCGCTGGTTGCGCTCAAATTCGCACAACAGCGCCGACAGCAGCGAAGTTTTCCCGGCGCCCCTCGCCCCGCACACCAGGATGGTCGCGCGGCTGTTCACCAGGAACGACAGGATCCCGGCGGTCCTCGGGCTCACCGTGCCGTTGGCGATCAGCCTGCTGAGCGTCCACGGCCTCTCAGAGTGCTTCCTCAGTGCGACGGCGTTTCCCATGGGGCTCAGCGGGTACCCGATGACGGTGGCCCTGGCATCGAACCCCACCATCCCCGTCTCCAGGACAGGGCTCGACCTGCAGAACCGGAGCCCGCTGTGGCGCTTCAGGATGTTGATCAGATTGTCGACCTCGCGCTCCTCCGCCATGAGGTTGGTGGAGCATCTGATGTGCGAGTTCAATCCCTCGATCCCGTTCACCGTCACGTGTATCCTGTTGAGATGGCACGGCGCGTCCACGTACACGTCCTCGATGTGCGGGTCCGAGAGCAGCGTCTCGAAGATCCCCGCTCCGACCGAATGCCGGTAGGCGATGGCGCAGACGTCCTTCACCACCGCATCCACATCGTCGGTCCCCGTGGCCTCCCGGAGCTCGTCCCACCTCTCCGTCAGCACGGACCGGGTCATCCCCATGACCGAATCCCTGTCGAGGCTCCCACCAGCGGTGCGGTACGTCTCCCGTATGTCCTCTATCACGTCCATGACCACCGCGTTCAGGGCGTCCGGGTAGGCGTACTCGCGGGGCGTGACGCAGTAGAACGTCTCCCCTCCGTCCGATTCCCCAACGGTCACGTTCCCGCACTCCGTCCGATAGGAGGATATGGTCCTCAGCTCGGGGATCCCGGTCATCCAGCAGTCCGTGTACGACGGCTTGCTGCGCACGTCGTCGGCCGCCGCGGCCCCGAAGAGCCCGACCAGCCCCTCGGGCATCCTGGGACGGACGGTGAGAGGAGCGTTCGGATCGATGGATGCGACCGTCCTCTTCGGAGGGGCGGGGATCCCCGGTCCGACGGCACCGTCGGACATCGGCGCCTCCTCTCTGTCGGTGACTTCGGGCTCGGGACGGATTATCGTCGCGAACGGTGGCAGTCTGAGCTTGATCATGCCGTCCTCCTCCCGGAGCGGAGCGAGTCGGTCATCCCCGCGATGCAGTCCCCTATCTGGTCGAGCACCCTGGCGGTCCCCGAAACGCACTCCGCGCACCCCTCCCTGTCCGGGATGTCCGTCAGCATCGCGCGCACTTCCCCGTCAGGTCCGTCCGGGAACCTGTCCCATGCGGCCCTCACCACGGAGTCCCTGGAGGCGGGGCACATCCTGCACCTGCCCTTGGGCTTCGCGATGGGGATCGACCACCTCATGGCCGATGCGGCCTCCTTCACCGCCCTCCCGGCCCTTCCCGATATCTCGATGTCCCTTCCGGTGCGGAGGACCACCCTGTCGGCGCTCCCCGCGCCGCACATGGAGCGGACCATGCACCTGAGGCATTCGTTCGATCCCGGGACGGGCGCGTAGGCGCATTCGCGGCAGTCTATCACGAGCAGGTCCCCGGAGAGCTCCGCGGGAGGATCCTTGTCCGCGGTACCTCCGAAGAGGCCGCGGATCCCTGTGTCGAAATCCATATTGCGCGTTTCCGCGAAGGGGTTTAAAAAGGAGCATGTGTGCAGTCAGTATGACACGGCGGTCTTCGTTTTGTAGACCGGGTCATGCGACACATATAAAATCCGAATCCTTTGCCCGCGGCATGGAGATACTCTCACCGGCCGGCACCCCGGAGGGGCTGGTCGCGGCGATCAAGGGCGGTTGCGACGCCGTCTACCTGGCAGGAAAGAGCTTCGGGGCGCGCGCGTTCGCCGGCAACTTCTCGGACAGGGAGCTCGAGGGGGCCGTCGGGTACGCCCACGACCGCGGGGTGAGGGTGCACGTGGCGGTCAACACATCCATACTGAATTCCGAGCTGGACGAGGCCGTGGCCTTCGTCAGGTTCCTGAAGGACATCGGTGCGGACGCCGTGCTGATACAGGACCTCGGACTGCTGAGGTCGGTCTCGAAGATAGACATCCCCAAGCACGCCTCGACGCAGATGCAGATCCATTCGCTGAAGGGTCTGGAGTGGTGCGCCGAGAACGGATTGGACCGCGCGGTGCTCGCCAGGGAGCTCACCCTCGACGAGCTCGCTGAGTTCGTCCCTTCGTCTCCCATCGAGACCGAGGTGTTCATCCAGGGGGCCATGTGCTACTGCATGTCGGGCGGATGCCTGATGTCGAGCTTCATGGGCGGACGCAGCGGGAACCGCGGCTCCTGCGCCCAGCCTTGCAGGAAGAAGTACACCAGGGACGGGGTCTCCGGGTATCTGCTGAGCTGCACCGACCTGTTCGGGGCGGACTGCATCGAGAGGCTCAGGGAGATAGGCGTGGATTCGCTGAAGATAGAGGGGAGGATGCGCTCGCCCGCGTACGCGTACCTGTCCGCGAAGGTGTACTCCCTTGCGGAGGACGGCGATCGCGGGGAGGAGTACGCGGAGAGCCTCGAGCTCCTGAGGACCGTGTTCAACCGCGGGACCTCCGAAGGGTATCTGGACGGGGTGAGGTCTCCGGTGCAACCGCTGTATCCGGACAACCGCGGGTTCCGCCTCGGAACCGCGAAGGTCCGCGGACAGCGCTTCGTATCAACCGATTTCGTCAATCCCGTGGGGAGGAAGGACGGGCTGTCGCTGTTCTCCGGCGATCAGAAGGTCGGCGGGTTCAAGGTCGTCGACCTCGACCCGATAATCGTGCCGTTCAAGATCCCGGACGGGGAGTACGACGTGTACCGCACCTACGATCCGAGGATAGACGAGATCAAGAACCTGATCGGGAAGCCCCCCAGGTTCATCGGTAACACGGCGAGGCACGTCTCCGGGGACGCCGTCCCGGAGAGGAGGAGGGTGAACCACGCCGATCCCGACAGATCGTTCTACGTCAGCAGCCTGAAGGTGCTCGAGGCGGTCCTCCCTTACGCGGACCGCGTGTACTTCGAGTACGGGCCCCGCCTCTCCGAGGCGTCGGACATGTGCTCCTCGGCGGGCGTCGAGTGCGTAGGGATTCTTCCGAGGTTCGATTGCAGGGACGAATGCTCCTTCGACGGGCCGGTGATGGTCAGCAATCCCTCGCAGCTGAGGTTCATGGACGGCAGGAGGGTGTACGTCGGGTCGGTGTTCAACGTTTTCAACTCGGCGTTCCCCCCGGACGCGTACCAGACCACCCTCTCCGTGGAGCTGATGAGGAACCAGGTCTCCGACCTGGTCGCCAGGTTCCCCGGCAGGACCGAGGTCATGGCCTTCGGCAGGACCGAGCTGATGTACTCCCGCGATCCCGGCATGGGGAGCGGGTCCATAGTCGACGAGACCGGGGCGTCGTTCCCGGTGTACACAGACCCCCGCGGGTTCGCCCGCGTCCTGAACTCGGTGGACCTGTTCCTCCTGGATTCCATTGGGGAGCTGGGAGGTTCCGGGGTGTCGTCGATCGGGATAGACGTGAGGAAGCGCCCGCCCGCGCTGGCGAAGGCCGTCGGGATGTACTCGAGGAAGCAGGATCCCGCCCTGAGGGACAAGATACAGGAGATGTGCGGGGGCGGATTCACGCAGGGCCTCTACAAGCGCGGAATCAGGAAGGATTGAGCCGCTATACAAAACGAAGACCACCGTGTCATACTGACTGCAGCAGGCGCGCTTTAAATACGGTCACGAAACGTCCGTTCGCATGGATGAGAAACACGTGTCCATGAAGCTCTCCGACGCTTGTCGGAGAGCGGTCGGAGAAGGAGTTAAAATCGATGGCGCCGATATCGCACCGAAAACCATGAAGGTGCTCATCGGAAGCTCCGATTTCAAGACGATCCTGAGGGGAGGATACTACTACGCGGACAAGACCCTCCTCATCAGGGATCTGATAGAGCACGGGCCCGCTCCGATCATGATAACGAGGCCCCGCAGAACGGGGAAATCGCTCGGTCTGTCGACGATCGATCGTTTTTTCAGTGCGAAGTACAAGGACGAGGAGGCCGAGGAGGACAGCTTCGCCGGACTGAAGATCGAGCAGTGCCGCGAGTACCCCATGTACGCGAAGGAGTACAGGAACCGCTACCCCGTCGTCAGGCTCAGTTTCAACAACATCCAGT
Organism: Ruminococcus sp. CAG:579; assembly: GCA_963650175.1. Taxonomy (GTDB): domain Archaea; phylum Thermoplasmatota; class Thermoplasmata; order Methanomassiliicoccales; family Methanomethylophilaceae; genus Methanoprimaticola. Next base: position 27,924 of record CAVJLK010000018.1, read on the forward strand.
TCGACAGTGCGGAAGAGTTCAAAGAACATCTGAACCAGTACATCTCCAGCGTCGTCGAAGGGAGCTTCGAATACCTGGAGACCTCCGACAGGCTGAGCGTCAGGCAGAGATCCAAGATCTCGAGGATCATGGACGGGATCACCGGAGATGTCGGACTCGCGTTCCAGGACGTCTGCCGTCTGCTGGACGCCCATCACGGCGTCAAACCCATTCTACTCATCGATGAGTACGACAAACCGCTGTCCAAGTCTTACGGTCGGCCGTACTTCGGGTCGGTGGCCGAGAGCTACGGTTCGTTCCTCGAGTCCATCGTCAAGGCCAACGAGCATGTGTCGTTCACAGTGATGACCGGAGTTCAGAGGGTTGTCACCAACGGGATGGCCAGCGGATTGAACAACATCTACCATTGCGGTGTCATGTCCGACGACTTCGCGGAGCATTTCGGACTCACCCCCGATGAGGTGGAGGATGCGATCAGACGCCAGGTGGACGACCTGTTCCCCGATTGGTCGGAGGAAAAGCGGAAGGAGTACGCCGACAGGAAGTTCGCGGAAGCGAAGGAGTGGTACGACGGGTATCGCATCGGAAAGTTCGACATCTACAACCCGTGGAGCGTCACGAACTTCATCCACAGCGACATCGGGAACGACAACCCACCGAAGTCGTACTGGAACGGGACATCCAAGAACGGGATCCTCGTGGAGGTCCTCTCGGGATTCGGAAGCACCACATTGGACCGGATCAAGGGCCTGTACGAGTCCAAGGACATCCCGGAATTCGACAGGATCAGGCCGGACAGCATCGTCTGGAA
>CAVJLK010000019.1:0-28644 GCA_963650175.1 Ruminococcus sp. CAG:579
CGATCAGGATGTAACCGGCCTGGGCGATGGAGGAGTACGCGAGCATCCTCTTGATGTTGTTCTGGGCGATGGCGACCACGTTGCCGACGGTCATGGTGAACGCGGCGATGATGGCGAAGAGGTACTGGACCTCCTCCCCGCAGATGGCGCACATCGAGGTCCCGGCGACGAACATGACCATGAAGATCTGGAAGAACACGCTCAGACCCATCTTCTTGGATCCCGTTGCCAGGAACATGGAGACGGGGGTGGCGGATCCCTCGTACACGTCGGGCGCCCACATGTGGAAGGGCACGGCGGCGATCTTGAAGCCGTATCCGGCGACCATGCAGACCAGTCCGACGGCCAGCATCCAGTTCATGCCGGTGACGGCGGTCTGGGATGCGATGGCGGCGATCTCGGTGGTCCCGGTCAGACCGTAGATCATCGAGATACCGTAGATGGTCAGCGCGGTGGACAGGCCTCCGACGATGACGTACTTGACTCCGGCCTCGGCGGCCCTGGAGTCGTTCCTCTTCATGGTGACCACGGCGTAGGACGAGATGCTGGTGAGCTCGACTCCGACGAAGATCGTCAGCAGGTCGCTGGACCCGGCGACGAACATCATGCCGGTGGAGGCGCCCATCAGCAGGGCGTAGTACGCTCCGACGTGGAGCCTGGTGACCTCGGTGCTCGCATTGGAGACGAGGACGGCCAGGAACAGCACGATCTGGAACAGCAGGATCATCAATCCCGTGTACGCGTTGTACTCGTACACTCCGAGGGTCTCGCCGACGAACGAGTCCGTCAGCATGGCGAGGTTGATCGCCATCGAGGCGATCGTGAAGACCAGCGCCACGATCCAGGTGGCGGTCCTGTTCTTCCCGAAGATGTGGACCGCGGGAAGGATGAGAGCCGCCACGAGCAGCAGGATCATGGGCGCGGTCGCCGCATAGGATCCGAAGATATCAGACACGAACATCACAGCACCCCCGTGAGGAAGTCGACGTAGGGGTCGATGAAGCTGAGAGCCGCATCGGGCCATACACCGAACACCGCGACGAGCACCGCCAGGACGGCGAGGGCCGCGAACTCGGACTTGCTGAGGTCGTGGACGTGCTCGAGGTCGATCTTTGTTGTCTCGGGACCGAAGAGGGTCCTCTGCATGGACCACAGGTAGTAGCCGGCGGTCAGCATCAGGGTCAGCAGGCAGAACACCAGCAGCCAGAGGACGTCCTCCGACTGGATGAACTCGTAGAACCCGTAGACCAGGGGGAACTCTCCCCAGAATCCGACGAGTCCGGGCAGTCCCAGGGACGCCATGAAGGAGATCATCATCATCAGGGCGAACATGGGCATCTTGCCGGCGAGTCCTCCGAGCAGGGGGATCTCCCTGGTGCCCAGGGCGTGTCCGGTGAATCCGCACACCATGAACAGCATGGCGCTGATCAGTCCGTGCGCGAACATCTGGAAGATGGCGAACGTGAGCCCGATGTCCGAGAGGCATCCGATGCCGAGCATGACCATTCCCATGTGGCTGATGGACGAGAACGCCACCATCTTCTTGAGATCGGTCTGCGCGATGCAGGCGTAGGCCCCGTAGACCATCGAGATGAGCCCGATGGCGATTATGACCCACTGCCAGTGCTCGGCCCCGGAGGGGAAGCACTGGAGGCAGATCCTGATGATTCCGTAGGAACCCATCTTCAGCATGACGCCGGCCAGGATGACCGATCCGGCTGTGGGCGCCTCGACGTGCGCGTCGGGCAGCCAGGTATGGAACGGAACGGACGGCATCTTGACCATGAATCCGAAGAACAGCAGTGCGAACACGGCCGCCTGGAACGCCTCGGAAGTGAGAGGCATCACGGTCTGCATGGTCTCGAAGCTGAAGTTGACGGCCCCTGTCATGTCCATGCACATCCAGCCCATGGCGAAGATACCGATGAGCATGACGAGCGAGGCCACGTGGGTGTAGATGAAGAACTTGATGGCGGCGTAGTGCCTCCTGGGTCCTCCGTACCAGCTGATCAGGAAGTACATGGGGATCAGGGTGACCTCCCACATGACGTAGAACAGGAAGTAGTCCGCCGCCATGAAGACTCCCATCAGGCCGACCTCCATCGCCATGAGGAGCGAGTGGAAGTAGTTCGGCCTGTCGCTCTCCGAGGCGGAGAACAGGATGACCAGAGGTGTCAGCAGGGCCGACAGGAAGATCATCAGGATGCTCAGCCCGTCGACTGCCAGTGCGAAGTTGATGGTGATCGAGGACGTCTCGATCCAGGTGTAGTTGACGCTGTAGTCGCCCCAGTTGTCCAGTCCGACGTACATCAGGTAGACGGTCAGCACGAGGGTGATGACGGAGAAGACTCCGGCCACGGCCTTGGCGTACTTCTGTCTCTCGCCGCCCATGAACAGGGTCGCGAGGGTCCCGATGAACGGGATGATCAGCAGGAGAGGCAGGATCATTGTCTCGATGCTCATATCACATACCTCCCAGGATCATGGCAATCACGACGAACAGGACGGACAGGACGGCGACTCCGAGGAGGACCACGGAGGCGTAGTCGTGGACGTTACCGGTCTGGACCTTGCTCATGGCGTCCCCTCCGCCGACGACGGCCGCGGACAGCCCGTTGACGGTGCCGTCGATGACCTGCCTGTCGAAGTAGTTGACGCCCTTGGCGACTCCGAATCCTAGCTTCCAGGAGATCTGGTTGTACAGATCGGGGAACCACCACCTCTTGGTGAGGGCCTTGTAGATCCAGGCGTTGCCTTCCTTGTTGAACCTGCCGGGGTTGACGCTCTTCTTCGCGTACATGAGGTACGCGATTCCGATACCGAGCAGGGCCAGCACGATCGTGAGATAGGTGTACGGGTTGGTGAACAGCTCGGAGAAGTACTCGAAGCCCTCCGCCTCTCCGCCTCCGACAGTGAAGTCGGCGGTGTTGAAGGAGACCATAGCGTCGAGTCCGAACATGATGAGGAATCCGCTCAGGACCGCGAACACGGACAGGATGACCAGAGGCATGGTCATGGACTTGGGGGATTCGCCGTGGCAGTGCTGCGTGGCGTGTCCCTCCTCGCCCATGAACGTCATGAACCACATGCGGAACATGTAGAACGCGGTCATGAAGGCCGTGATGACTGCGAGCAGCCAGAGGACGGTGAACCAGACGGTCCCGTCGTTCCCCGCGTCCATGGCGACCTCGAGGACGAGATCCTTGGACCAGAATCCGCTGAAGAGCGGGAATCCGGCGATGGACAGCGAACCGAGGAGCATGGTGATCGAGGTGATCTTCATGTGCTTCCCGAGTCCGCCCATCTCGCGCATGTCCTCGGTCCCGACCGCGTGGATCACGGATCCGGAGCACATGAAGAGCAGGGCCTTGAAGAACGCGTGGTTCATCATGTGGAAGCAGCCGGCGATGAATCCGGCGGCACCGGCGGTCATGAGGGCAGCGCCCTCCTCTCCGCCCATGTCCATTCCGAGGGCGATGAGATATCCTCCGGCTCCGAGCGCCAGGATCATGTATCCGAGCTGGGAGATGGTGGAGTACGCGAGCACCCTCTTGATGTTCATGTTGTTGAGCGCCATGGTGGCGGCGAGGAACGCCGTGACTCCTCCGATGATTCCGACGAACAGCATGACGTCGGCGTTCTGGATGAACAGGGGGTATCCCCTCGCGACGAGGTAGACACCGGCCTTGACCATGGTCGCGGCGTGGATGAGCGAGGACACGGTAGTGGGTCCGGCCATCGCATCGGGCAGCCAGTCGTGGAGCGGGAACTGGGCGCTCTTACCGATGACTCCTCCGAAGACGAGGAGCATGCCGAGCGTCAGGTTGTCCGGGTCGACCAGCGCGATCTGCTCGGGGTCGAACAGGGTCGTGTAGTCGAGGCTGTGGAACTCGCCGAGGAGGACGAACAGGCCCGCCATGAGGCAGACATCGCCCATCCTCGTGACGAGGAAGGCCTTCTTCGCCGCGGATGCGGCGTTGGCCGATGCGGCGTCTCCGTCGGGGTGCCTGAAGGACCAGAACCCGATCAGCAGGTACGAGCACAGTCCCATGACCTCCCAGAAGATGAACAGCTCGAGGAAGTTGCTGGAGACGATGAGTCCGAGCATCCCCGTCAGGAACAGGGACACTTCGGCGTAGTACCTGTTCTTCCTCTCTCCCTGGTCGTGCATGTACCCGAGCGAGTATATGAAGATCAGCGTCGAGATGAACGACGAGAAGAGCATCATCATGCAGGTCAGGCCGTCGACGTAGTATCCGAGGTGGATCGTGATGTCGCCGATGGTGAACCAGTCGATCTCCTCTGTGACCGCCGCCGGATAGGCGTCGCCGGTCAGGTACTCGTACGCGATGACCGCGGAGATGATGAACGCCAGAAGGGCTCCGGCGATGGCGATGTACCCGCCTTTCTCGGGGGTCTTCCTTCCAACGAGTCCGATGACAAGGAAGCACAGCATCGGGATGAGGGGTACGAGCCAGGTGTATTCTATCAACATGCTTACCACCTCATGGATGTGAGACCGTCCTCGTCGAGTTCGGTCGTCTTCCTCATCTTGTACGCGTTGAGCAGGATGGCGATTCCCACTGCGACCTCGGCCGCCGCGACGGTGATCGTCACGATGACGAAGGCCTGCCCCATTATGTCGGGGTGGAACGCTCCGAACGCTACGAAATTGATGTTGGCCGCATTGAGCATCAGCTCGATGCACATCAGGACGATGATGGCGTTGCTCTTGGTGACCACTCCGTACGCTCCGATGGCGAACAGGATGGCCGCGAGGATCAGGAAGAACTCAATCGGTATCATCGATCTCAGCCTCCTCTCTCGAAATGACCACACCGCCGACCATGGCACCGAACATCAGCAGCGCCAGGGGGATCAGGATCAGGCCGTACTTCTCGAAGATAGTGTACGCCAGGCTGTCCTCCTTCAGGTCGCCGTTGTCGTCCCAGATGCTGTCGTCGCCGTCGGTGGGGAACGTGGGCTGCTCCACGGGCTCGTCGGAGCCCATGTAGTCGCTCCAGTCGACGGTGAAGATCCCGATCGCGAGCACTGCGAGCAGAACGACGGCGACGGTCGCGCCGACCGCCTTCTTCTTGGACTCGAACCCGCTCATTGGGATCCCTCCTTCTTCATGATGTATCTTCTAGTCAGCATGATGCTGAACGCGAACAGGATGGTGATCGCTCCGACGTAGACCAGGATCTGGATGACGCCTATGAATTCCGCTTCGAGGAAGAAATAGACGAATCCGACGCACAGGAATACGAGCGCCAGGTAGAAGGCGCTGTGAACGACCTCCTTGTCGGTGACGACGTAGAGGGCCGCCAGGACTGCGATGGCGGCCAGCAGTACGAAGGCCACCAGGTCGAGGTTGTCCAGGAGATAGTTCCCGAAGTCCCCGATCCCACCGCAGATCGTGTTCCAAATCTCTCCGATGTCAGTCATCAGAGCACCTCCTTCATCTCGAGGGCATCCTTGGGACAGTCGTCCACGCAGTTGTTGCAGCAGATGCACTTCGAATCGTCGATGACCGGGCGGAGTATGGGCTTCCCGGTCTTCTCGTTGGTACCTTTCTCGACCATCTCGATGGCGGTCACGGGGCACACCTTGGCGCACTTCTTGCACCCGATGCACTTGTTGTCGATGAGAACGGGCCTGTCCAGGTCGGCCAGGGCCACGCGCCTCTCGGCGTTGCCGTTGTCGATGTCCGACTGGAGGGTGACCTCCAGCTTGACCTTCATTCCCTCGGTGGTCTTGTCGTAGGCGAGCCTGCGGGGCCCGTAGAGCAGGTCGAATCTCGTGTACTCGGCGAGCTCGTACTCGGGGGTCACGGTCATCGCGTCCACCGGGCAGTACTCGGCGCAGTATCCGCACATGGCGCACCTGCCCATGTTGACCTGGGGCCTCTTGACGGTCTTGCCGTCCGAGTCCTCGGCGTCGACGAGCTTGATGCAGGCGGTGGGGCACATGCGCACGCACATGCCGCATCCGACGCACTCGTCGAAGATGAGCCCGGGGCGTCCGCGGTAGTTGTCCGGGACCCACTCCTTCTCGTAGGGGTACAGGACGGTGACCGGCCTGTGGACGATGTTCCGGAAGAACAGCTTCAGGACCGCCCACTGGGGCTTCAGGACCCAAAGGTGCTTCGCATTGTTGCAGGGATACTTGTCAAGATATCTGATAGTCATCAGAAGATCCCTCCGGTCTTGAGCAGCAGAACCACTGCCAGGTTGACAACGGACAGAGGCATGAAGACCTTCCATCCGATGTTGACGATCTGATCGGGCCTGACACGTCCGAGCGCGGCCCTGACGAGGATCATCAGGAAGAACACGAACCAGGCCTTGATCAGGAACACGATCTCGGGCACGGGTCCGTTCCCGATGACCGGGAGTCCCCATCCGCCGAGGTACATGAGCGCGAACATGGCGCACGCGACGTATCCCCTGAAGTAGTCGGCCAGCATGATGAGACCCCACTTCATTCCGGCGTACTCGGTCTGCCATCCCTCGACCAGTTCGGCCTCGGCTTCCGCGATATCGAACGGCGTCCTCTCGGACTCCGCGGTGGCGCAGAAGAAGAACGTGATGGCACCGATGATCTGCGGTATGAGGTACCACATGGTGTCGGTCTGGGCGTCGACGATGTCCCCGATGTTGAAGCTGCCCGCCAGCAGGGCGGTGGTCGCGATCATGATGAGCATGGGGACCTCGTAGGAGATCATCAGCTCGGCCGCACGCATACCGCCGATCATGGCGTACTTGTTGTTCTGGGACCATCCCGAAACGAGGATGAAGAACGGCGCCAGGGCGAAGAACGCCATGACGATGAGGAGTCCGGAGTCGTAGTTGACCACGAACCATCTCTGGGACAGCGGGATCATGCACGCCAGGAGAACCGAGACCCCCACGATGAGGGAGACGGTCCACATGTAGGTCATGTTGTCGACCTTCTTGGGGATGGTGTTCTCCTTCATGAAGGTCTTGAGACCGTCGGCGACGCACTGCAGGAATCCCTTCATCCCCACCATGGTCCCCCTTCTGTCCATCATCCTTCCGAGGCACTTACGCTCCATCCACAGGGACAGCAGAGTGCACACGAACACGACGATGAACACCAGGAGCATGAACACGATGAGCGAGAACAGCACGCAGACCGGCTCGCTCATGAGCCAGGTGGAGACCTCGTTGTCCGGGAATATCAGGTTGATCAGCCAGGCGATGGTCCCGCCGATGATCTCCCACAGCTTGTAGGAGATGTCGAACGGGAGGTTGTAGACCCCCTCGAACGGGTAGAACTCGTTCTTCATGGGGTCCTGGAAGAAGTCTATCCAGTCCAGGATGCTGCTGTATTGAACTGCCATCCCGAATCACCTGTCCGTCTCGCCCAGGCACATGTCGATCTGAGCCAGCACCGCCGGTACATCGGCGATCCTGACCCCGACGCACTGCGCCTTGGCGGATGATACGTTCACGAAGATCGGGCTGCGGACCTTGAGCCTGTAGGGCTTGTCGGTGCCGTCCGACACCAGATACATGAGGGACTCCCCGCGGGGGTCCTCGAGCCTGGTGAAGTGCGTCCCGGCGGGTACCCTGGAGGGCGCCTTGACCCTGTACGGGGCGTTCTTCCCGAGCGCCTGGATCTTCTGCACGGCCTGCCTGATGATGTCGCAGGACTGGAACATCTCCTCGGTACGGATCATGTACCTGGCGTAGGAGTCGCCCTCGGTGAGCACGGGGACCTCGAAGTCCACCTTGTCGTAGTTGTCGTAGGGGTCGTCCCTGCGGATGTCGAAGTCGACTCCGCATCCCCTCATGGCGGGGCCGGTGAGTCCGATGTTGGCGGCCTGCTCCCTGGTGAGGTAGCTGACGCCCTTCATCCTCGACACGATGATCGAGCTCTCGTCCATCAGGGTGATGATGTCCCAGAGGGCCTTCTCGAACCTGTCGACGGTACGGATGACGTCCCTGTCGAAGAGCTCGGTGGTGTCGTTGCGGACTCCTCCGATCCTCGGGTAGTTCGTGGTCATCCTGGCACCGCACAGCTTGACGTTCAGGTCGAGGAAGTACTCCCTCTCCCTCATGGCCCACAGGAAGACGGTCAGGTTACCGAGGTCGGTACCGACGGCCGCGAGCCACATGAGGTGCGACTGGATGCGGCAGATCTCGTCGGAGACGATCCTGATGTACTTGGCCTTCTCCGGGATGTCCATGTCCAGGGCCTTCTCCACCGTCATGCAGTAGAGGTGGGTGTAGGTCATCGAGGCGGCGTAGCAGAGACGGTCCGCCATGGGGATGATCTTCGGGTAGGTCCTGTTCTCGGTCTCCTTCTCCCATCCCCTGTGCAGGTATCCGACGATCGGATCCGCATCCACGCAGATCTCTCCGTCGACCTTGATCTTCAAGGTCCAGAGTCCGTGCGAGAACGGGTGCTGCGGACCCATGATGATCCACATCTTGTCGGTGTCCATCCTGTCGGCCTGCGCCTGGATCTTCTCCTCGGCGGCCACGATGGGCGCTATTGAATCTGCCATCACTCCTGCCCCCTGAGCTTGTATGATTTCCTGAACGGGAAGAACTCGTAGGTCTGAGGCGTGAGGAGCCTCTCGAGCCTCGGGTGGCCGTCGAAGACGATCCCGAAGAGCTCCCATGTCTCCCTCTCGTGCCAGTTGGCGCCCTCCCAGATCAGCGCGACGGAATCCACGTGGGGATCCTCGGCGGGAAGGTCGGCGGAGAGCTCGATCATGACCCCGTTGTAGTAGTTGGACAGATGGTAGACGACGGCGAGGTGGTCCACGTAGTCCACTCCGATGACGGTGGAGCAGTGCTCGAACGTCAGGTTGTCGCGGATGTACGTGCAGACCTCCTTGACCTTCTCCTTGGGGAGCTTGGCGTAGACCCTGCGGGCCTCGGTGCCGGTGACCTCCACCTCGGGGAACTTCTCGGTCAGGAGCGTCTTGATCTCGTCCTCGGTGGGCTTCTGATAGACAGCGTTGGTATCCATCTTCAGTCCTCCAGGAAGGCTCCTCTTCTGAAGTAGTCCTCAATCTTCTTCTGAAGGAGCATGAATCCGTCGATCATCGCGTCGGGACGGGCCGGGCATCCGGGGATGTAGACATCCACCGGGACAATCTGGTCGAGTCCCTGGACGGTGTTGTAGGAGTCGTACCAGGGTCCGCCGGAGATGGCGCACTCGCCCATGGCGACGACCCACTTGGGGTTGGGGATCTGTTCGTACAGACGCCTGAGGTCGGGACGGATCTTCTTGGAGATCCAGCCGTTGACCAGCAGGATGTCGGTCTGCCTGGGCGAAGAACGGTAGATCATCCCGTAACGCTCGGCATCGTACCTGGGGGCGGACGCGGCCGCCATCTCGAGAGCGCAACATGCGAGTCCCCAGTGGAGGGGGTGCATGGAGTTCTTCATCGCCCAGGACCAGATAGGCCCGGTCAGTTCGTCTATGGTCTTCTTAGTACCGGAGCTCAGAAGGTCGTTGATCATCGCATCGGACCACGACATGAACTCGTCGGCACTCATTGCCACGGCATGGGGGTAGAGGCTCATATCCATACGTCTTCCTCCTTTTTCAGCGAGTAACAGACGCCGAGAATCAGAATCGCGAAGAAGGCGATCATCATGACCTGTGCGGTGGTCGACAGTCCGGAGAACGCGACTGCCCAGATCATGAGGAAGGTCGCAACCAGGTCGAATACTACGAAGATCAGAGCGAACGTGTAGTACTGGAACCTGAACTGGACCTGTGCCTCTCCGATAGGTTCTGAACCGCACTCGTAGGTGGATTCCATCCACTGAGTGGGCTTTTTGGGCCGGATGAACCTCGATGCCCACCATGCCAGCGGGGCGAAGCCGAGCGCGATGACCGCGACTATCGCCAAGGGCATGTAAAATGCTACTAGAGACATTGTACGCGCGCAAGAAGTCGTAGTATAAAATATATGACGGCACCCAGCGTATCTATATTTATAAAACACAGGACCACGCTCGATGCACGTGCGAGGGGTTGTTTTAAGGCGCATCCGACGATTGCCCCGGCATGATTTCACGCATCGGATTCATCGGCGCCGGGAAGATGGCCGAGGCCCTCATCGCGGGGCTCATCTCGAAAGGGGTGTTCGGAAAGGACGAGATCGTCGCCTGCGCACCGAGCGAGAAGACCCGCAAGCACATGTCCGAGACATACGGAATCAAAATGTGCCAGACAGCGAAAGAAGTGACCTCCGAGACGAAACTCGTCGTGCTCGCCGTGAAGCCCAATCAGGTCCCCGGGGTGTTCCTCGACGAGGGCACCCGCGTGGAGAAGGGGTCCATCGTCCTGAGCGTGGTCGCAGGACTGTCGATAAAACAGCTTAGCGCATATGTGCCAGATGCCAAGATTGTAAGAGTCATGCCCAACCACTGCGTGGCTGTTCTGGAAGGCGCCATGGGGTACTCGACCGACGGTTCACTGACGAAGGAGGAGCTCTCCGATATCAAGGGCGTGCTGGAGGCCGTGGGCCTCGCTGTGGAGATCCCCGAGACGAAGATGGACGTCATCACGGGACTCGCCGGAAGCTCGCCTGCGTTCATGTACATGATAATAGACGCCATGTCAGACGCGGGGGTTCTTAACGGGCTCCCGAGGGACGAAGCGATCATCCTGGCGGCCCAGAGCATGCTCGGATCGGCCAAGATGGTCCTGGAGACGGGGAAGCACCCGGACAAGCTCAAAGACGAGGTCTGCTCGCCGTCCGGCACGACGATCGAAGGCGTGCGCGCCGCAGAGGAGATGGGGCTCAGGGCAGCGATGATCGCCGCAGTGGATGCAGCAGTCGAGAAATCGAGACGCATGTGATGTCGTCCATAAAAGAACCGTTATCGCTCATAATTGGAGTCAGGGAAGAAGCCCATGAAACGCAACAATGCCGCTGGAACGCCCGGGCCGCTGGATGTCAAGAACAGACTGCTGGAACTCGCCTCGCTCGACAAGGGCTGGGGCGAGTACGGCGATGAGCTTCCTCCCAATGAAGAACGCATCGACCGTCTGATAAGACTGTACGATGACTTCGGCTCGACGCTCCACAATCCATACATCTTTCCAACAGTTGACGGCAATCTGCAAATGGAATGGAAGTCTGCGGACATCCTGGAAATGGAGCTGGACCTCCAAACATTGTCCGGAACGCTCTACTCGGGTGATGAGGAGATTCGTGTCGATCTGAACGACTCCAAAGGTTGGTCGCGCCTGATCTCAGCAGTGAACGGACGCGCTGTCCGAAGATGCGCAACGTGCTCCGATGGAAATGAAAAAATCGATCCGATCGGCGGCGCTTGAAGAACGACTTCATCAGACCGCGGACGACCCTCGGACCGTTGGACCATATCGATCCGGCGTCCCAGTCCAGGTCCTTCTTGTTGGCGATGGTCGAGTTCATCATCCTGGTGCCCTCGTCCTTCGTCTCCCAGAGCCTGGCGTTCCTCTCTTCGAGGTCTTGGATGAGCATGATCTCGTCCACCCGGTGCATCAGCGCCCTGGCCTGCTCGGTGCGGTCCACCCTGTCCCGGTACTGCTCCTCGGTGAGCCTCCCGGCCCCGAACTCGCACGCCGCCAGCTCCAGCGCCGCATCGTAGGAGATCTCGGCCACGTCGTCCCTGGACATCCATTTCGTCTCGTAGGAGAGCACATGCTTCCATGACGGGTTGTCCAGCAGTTTCCTGTGGTCCTCCAAAGTCCTCGCGCGCAGGGTGTATCCCCACTCCTCCGGGTTCTCGAATATCCTGCTCCCGGGATCGACGAACGGCGCGAACGGGGCGTTGTAGATGAAGAGGTTGTCCTCCCTCTTCACGGATGCCCACAGCTTCTTCGCCACCCTGGCGCTGTCGATGGCCGATTCCCTGTCCTGGTACGGCAGGCCGTTCATGTAGAACAGGTCGAACCTGCTGCATCCGCATTCGAACGCCGTCGGGATCGTGTGCTCGATCGCCTCGTTGGTGTAACCCTTGCCGAGGATCGAACGCACCTTCTCGTCGTGGGAATCCGGCGAGAACTCGATGGACCAGCCGTTCTCGAAGGTCCTGTTCAGATCCGTGAAGTAATCGGGTCCGGCGCCGTTGAACAGCTCCACGACGATGTGGTTGTCTATCCTGCGCTCCCTGCACTCCTTGAGGAACCTCTGCGCGTAACCGGCGCTGTGCTGCCTCAGGTCCCCGACGATGAATATCGGGGTGTCCAGATAGGACTGGATGAGATCGACGTCCTCCGCCAGCTTCTCAGGGCTCCTGAACGCCGGCTTGCGCCTGCAGACCACGTTTCCGTTGGCGTAGTGGGAGCCTCCGCATTCGGCGCAGTTGATGGAGCATCCGCGCACGGTGAACACGGACGTCAGCGGCAGTCTGTCCCATCCGAGCCACGGCAGGGCGCCCTTGATGTCCATGTTCCTCATGACGTTCTTGATCATGGTCCCGTAGTCGAACCTGATCGAATCCAGGGAATCCAGCGAATAGGTCAGGCCGTTGTCGTGCACCTTCCCGTCGGAATCCTTCCACACGAGGTTCGGCACCTCCGAAAGGTCCCCTCCCCTCTGGAGAACCTCCATCATCCTGACGGTGGGCTCCTCGGTGGTGTCCCCGCGCATGACCAGGTCCACCTCGGGGCGCTCGATCAGCTCCCTCCAGAAGTAGGACGACGTGAACCCTCCGAGCTCGACCTTCGACTCCGGGTGCAGGCGCTTGACGATCTTCGCCAGCTCCAGCGCCCCGTGAGCGTGGGGCATCCAATGGAGGTCGATGGCGAACACGTCCGCATCCAGCTTCCTGATGCACTCCTCCGCGTCGAAGGATTCGCTCTGCAGCATCCTAACGGCGATGTTCACGATCCTCGTGCGGAACCCGGCCGCCTCCAGATGGGAGGAGATGGTCATGAACCCCATGGGATACATCTCGAACACCGGCGACGACGGGATCACGTCGGACACCGGGCCGTAGAAGATGGGCTTCTTCCTGAAGTCGTAAACGCTGGGCGCGTGGAGGAAAATCAGGTCCTTCTTCACGGAATCACTTACCGAAACGCCTGGTGCGCTGCTGGTACGTGCGTATCGCGCGCAGGAAGTCGATGTGCCTGAAACCCGGCCAGTACACGTCCGTGAAGTACAGCTCCGAATAGGCCAGCTGCCACAGCAGGAAGTTGGACACCCTCACCTCACCCGAGGTCCTCAGCACCAGGTCGGGATCGGGCATCCCGGTGGTGGAGATGTATTTCGATATCGTATGCTCGCATATGTCGTCCACCGACATCTTCCCGTCGGCGACGTCCCTGGCTATCTCCTTCACGGCGTTGGCGATGTCCTGCCTCCCGCCGTAGGCGATCGCCAGATTGAACGTGTGTCCGTCGAACCCCTCCGTCTTCTCCAGGGCGTAGTCCATGGCCTTCTGGACCTTCTCGGGCATGGCGCCCCTGTCCCCGATGACCCTCACGGCCACCCGGTTCGCCTGGACGTCCTTGTCGTCTGCGAACTCGTAGAGGGACTTCTCCAGCAGGTCCATCAGATAGCTGACCTCGTCCTCCGCCCGGTTGAAGTTCTCCATCGAGAACGCATAGACGGTCAGGACCTTGATGTCGAGGTCCAAACACCAGTGCAGGACCTCCTCCAGCTTCTTGCGTCCGAGACGGTGGCCTTCCATGGGGACGGTCCCGAGGACCTCCTCGGCGTAGCGCCGGTTGCCGTCCATGATAATGGCGATGTGCTTCGGTATCTCCCCGGCCCGGACCTCCTTCTCCAGCTGGGCGTCGTAGGTGGCGTAGGCCTTGTCTGTGAATATCCCCTTGAGGTCCATCGGATCACTCGAAATCCTCGGGTATCCCAGCGGACCTCTCCCCCAAGTCGAAGCATCCTATCGCGGCGACGGCGCCGATCACACCCTTCATGCCGGTGACGGCGATGATCTGCACCCCGTTCTCCTCCGCGACGCGGATGGCGTCGTCGGTGGTGTACAGGACGGACTTGCAGGACCATCCGTACTCGCGGAGCGCCTCCGGGATCTCGAGGCCCTGGAACACCGTGAGGACGGCGTCCTCGGAGTAGCTCTCCTTGCGGACGAAGTCGACGGCGTACTGGATCAGGTCGGGCACGTCCTCCTCCCTCACGGCGAACGACACGGCGGTGGAGCAGCAGTTGGTGGTCTTGTTGGGGACCTTGGGATTCAATTGGATGATCTTGTGGTCAAGGAACTTCCCGTAGGGGCAAGTGGTGCCCAGTTTCAGGGAAACGACCCATGAAGCGCCCTTCTCCTTGGTGTCCGTGTCGTCGATCCCGATGATCACCCTGACCATCTTCGGGGTGATGATGTCCACGTGGGCGCGGTGCGCCCCGCCCATCATGAAATCGTCCGGGTACTCGGTGCGAATCACGTCCGGGCACTGGGGGATGCACGCGCCTATGCCGACGGTCGCGCCGGCGATGCCGTACCAAGTGGTGCGGACCTCGTCGCCCTCGACCTTCAATGCGCTCAATCCCTGTCCGCCGACGTCGGCGGACACGGGACCGAAGCTCAGATCCTTCTCGCCGATGGAGACGTCCATGACGATGGAGTCCGACTCCATCTTGATCGCGTCTATGACCCCTCCGGTGCGGCGCCTGTTGACCACGTCCCACTCACCGGGACCTTTGGACACGCATTTCTCGACGATGCGGGCCTTCCCGGCCTTCTCGTCCACCATGGTGTAGAACCCGCGGCAGAACATCGGACCGTACTTGGCTTTCACCTCGTCGGGTCTGAGGACCTGCATCGCTCCTCATCCCCCTGGCCGTCGTCGTCGCCGTCGGTGTCCCAATCCTCGGGATCGGCGATGTCGATGGCGTCCGACGGCACGTGCCTGCACAGGAACACCGTCTTCGCGGCCCTCCCGATGTCGGAGCCCATCTCCATGCAGACGCCGGTGTCGATGACCAGGATCTCGGGGTCCTCCATCCTCACAGCCCCGGCCCTCAGGGCGTCCCTGTACGTCAGGGACAGATGGACCATGTTCCTGTCCGTGGGGGAGATCCCGTCGTTCAGGATGTCCTCGGCCTCCTCCGGGTCGACCGGATAGAACAGCTCCGGAGGGATGTCCTCGTTGTCCAGCCTCAGATCCAGCGGGATCGTGTGGCCGTATGTGGCGTGGACCTTCCCGTTGGCCGTGGAGTAGCGGCCCTTCGGATCGGTCTCGATGAGGGCCTCGATGTGCCTGGGCCTGAGCCAGTTCATGTAGGTGTGGCGGCCCCTTATCAGCGAGACCACCTCCTGCATGCTCACATACCCCTGGTCGTCCATGTCCGGATCGAACTTGCCGTGCCTGAGTATGGCGGCGAGCGTGCGGCCGATCCTTTCGACCTCCTTGTCGGACATGATGAACTTGCCCTCCTCCCCGCAGACGGGGCACCTCTCCGCACGGAAGTAGCCGTGGTCCTCGCATTCCCTTATCATTGTGATCCCTCGGATGCCTTCTCCGCCGCGCGGACGGTGTTGGCCATGAGCATGCATATGGTCATCGGCCCGACGCCTCCCGGAACGGGGGTGATGGCCGACGCCTTCTCCTTGACTGATTCGAAATCCACGTCGCCGACGAGCCTGCTGCCCTTCGGACTGGACGGATCCTCGACGCGGTTGGTCCCCACGTCTATGACGACGGCGCCCTCCTTGACGTCGTCGGCGGTGATGAATCCCGGTTTGCCGATCGCCACGACGAGTATGTCGGCCTGCCTCGTGATGCTCCCCAGATCCCTGGTCCTGGAATGGACCACGGTGACCGTGGAGTCCGCCGCCTCCCCCTTCTGCATCATGAGAGCGGCCATTGGCTTGCCGACGATGTTGCTCCTCCCCACCACGACGACGTGCTTCCCGCGGGTCTCCACGCCGGAGCGGACCAGCATCTGCTGGACCCCCGCTGGGGTCGCCGGGACGAAATCGGGGTCGCCGGTGAGGAGCTTCCCGACGTTGGACGGATGGAAGCAGTCCACATCCTTCTCCGGGGCGACGGCGTCGATCACCGCGCGCTCGTCGATGCCCTCGGGCAGCGGGAGCTGGACGAGGAACCCGTGGATGTCCGGATCGGAGTTGAGCTCCGCGATCCTGGCGAGGAGCTCGTCCTGGGTGGCGGTCGAGGGCATGCGTATGATGGTCGAGCGCATCCCCAGCTGCTCGCACATCTCGCCCTTCTTGCGGACGTAGACCTGCGACGCGGGATCCTCCCCGACGAGGATGACCGCCAGGCCGGGGACGGTCCCCTTGGCCTTCAGCGCCTCGATCCTCTGCCGGAGCTCGGTGTAGATCTCCTCCGAGACATCCTTACCCAGTATGAGCCTAGCCGTCATCCGTCCACCTCGTTTGACCGCTTAACGCGCGTGTCCTATAAGAGTGCGCGCACGAAAATCAGGAATCGGATGAGGGAAACCGAAGGGGAGCATGTCGCAACAGCGCCATCCCGAAAGTCGCGATCTGGGTCTGCAATAATCGGAGCACCGACGGTTCGAAACCCAGGTCCGCGATGCCCTCGAGGACCCTCGTCACCTTCCCGATCTCCTGCTCCTCCCTCCCCCTCCCGATGGGTCCGCCGTCCCGCGTCTCCACCATGTGCCAGGAATGATCCGCGAGCACCATCGGACCGTCGATGGCCTTCGCCATCTCGATGTAGTCCTCGGGGGAACGCTTCCCCTCGTGCATGGGCCACAGATAGGCGACGATCGTCCTGCCGGAGGAGTCCTTAGCCTTCGGCACCGGGATCTCGACGGTCCCGTCGATGCCGTACGGTTGTGTCGTGCCTCCGACAGGAGTGTAGAACGAAGAATCCGTCCGCAATCCCGCCTCGCGGAAAGCCTTCAGCACGCGAGAATCGGCAGTCATGTACGGCGCCCGGGTGCATGTCGGCCTCCCGGCGTTGTCCGTAACGGCATCCACCGCCATGCGGACCGTCTCCTCCAGTTCGATATCGGACAGCTGCGTCAGATCCTCGTGGTCGTACCCGTGGATGCCGATGCCGTGACCGTGCACATTGGAGCAGTCTATCATCTCGGCCGTCATGCCCTCGATGAGGAACGTCCCCTTCATACCCAGCGTATCCAGCATGTCGGTGATGTTCCTCAGCCCCCTGTGCGAGGAGCCGAAGCGGGGGGCGGTGCCGGCCCCCCTGTCGATCGAACCGGCCTCCCTCCGTCCCGGGATCTGGATGTTGACGTCCCTGTCGACGTCCACGGTGTAGTACAGCTTCATCTTCTGACGCCGACCGCGGACACCCTCTTGATCAGCATGCCCTCGATCTCCACCGGCGGGTACTTCCTCGCCGTCTCGCGGGCGCGCCTCAGCTTGGCCTCGTTGTCGGCGTAGATGGTGAACAGCGCCTCGCCGGCCTCGACCCTCTGACCCTTCTTCTTGTACAGCAGCATCCCGGCGCCCTTGTCGTTGGGCGCCCCGGCGGCCTTGGCGATGACGACGATGTCCTTGTTCCTGATCGAGTGCACGTATCCGGATTTGGAAGCCACAACATCCTCGTGGAACGCTCCCGGGACGAGGTCTGTCGATTTCAGATTAGGATCGCCCCCCTGCGCGACGACGATCTCCATGAACTTCTTGTGCGCCGCCCCGGACTCCAGGATCTCCCTGGCCTTGGCGGCCCCTCCGGGGATGCCGGCCATGTCGAGTATTATCCCGGCGCAGTCGCAGGCCTTCTCGATGACGCTCGAGGGATGCTTGGACCCCTCCAGGATCGAGATGCACTCCCTGGCCTCGAGCTTCGGGCCGATTGCGGATCCCACGGGCTGGTCGGCGTAGGTGATGGCGCACTCGATGTGCATGTCCAGCCTCTCCCCCAGGTCCATCAGGTCCCTGGAGTAGGCCCTGGCCTCCTCTATGGTCGAGACCTTGGTCCCGGACCCCATGGGGATGTCCACCAGCAGGTAGTTCGCGCTGATGGCCAGCTTCTTGCTCATGATGGACGCCAGCATCTGCGCCCGGGGGTTGATGCCGAGCGGGTGCTCGATCTTGATGACCATGTCGTCCACCGGCGCGATGTTCATCCCGCCGCCCCATGCGAACACCCCTCCGACGTCCTCCGCTATGCGTTTGAGCGAATCGGCGTCGAGCTCCACGTTGCAGAAGGTCTCCACGAAATCGGACGTCCCGCAGGCGCTGCTTATGGCGCGGGAGGAGGTCTTGGGGATCATGACGCCCGTGGCCGCGACGATCGAGACCACGATGGGCGTGATCTTGTTGCCGGGGACGCCTCCGAAGCTGTGGAAGTCGAACACCGGCTGCCTGTCGAACTTGATTATGTCGCCGGTGTGGGCCATCGCCTTGGTGAAATCGGCGATCTCGTCGATGTCCATGCCGTTGATGTACAGAGAGGTCAGCCAAGCGGAGATCTCGATCTTGGAGAGCCTGTTCTCCAGGATGTCCGAGACTATGGCCTCGATCTCCTCCCTGGCCAGCTTCTCGCCGTCCATCTTCCTGCGGATCGAACGGACGGAATCCGGTTTGCTGGAGTAGGCGATCTCCACCTCGTCGCCCTCGCGGACGGAGCAGCGCTCCATGAGGGTGCCGGGCATCAGGACCTTGCCGCGCTCGACGAGGGTGTCCGAGCAAGTCACAAGCGCGACGACGCTCTTCGGTCCGGTGATGGAGACCCTGTCGTTCTCCTTCACGCCGATCGCCGAGCAGTCGTCCTCGTGCATGAGGACCACGGGCTCGGAGACGTCCACGTCATAATAGACGACGGTCAGCTTCATGCCGGGAGTATCGGCGGGCGCCTATATGGATGATGGCCGTGGGATGACGGGACGGTCCGAATGACGCAAGATGGAACGAGCTCACCGGTCCATGAACTCCTCGAGCCTCTCCTCTGTCTGGAGGTACAGGTCCTTCAGCTTGTCGAGGCACTCCTGGGATGGCTCCCACATGCCGCGCTCCATGGCCTCCTGCAGGGTGTTCAGGATGTCCATGGTGGCATGCGGGTTCACATCGTCCATCCAATCGTGGACCTCCTGGTCGAAGAGATACTTCTCGGCGAGGGTCTCGTACATCCAATCCTCAGTGATCCCCGAGGTCGCGTCCCATGCCATCGTGTATCTGGCGATCTTCGCCATCTCCGATGCGCCGCGGTACCCGTGCTCCATAAGCCCCTTGGTGAACTTCGGGTTCCTGACCTTGACCCTGTAGAGGAACCTCAGCTCCTCCTGGGTGCTCTTGATCTTGGTCCTCTCCGGATCCGAATTGTCGCCCATGTACGATGTCGCGTCCTTCCTGCCGTACGCTCTGACGAAGGCGTTCATCCCTCCGAGATACTGCCACACGTCGTCGATGTCCAGGATGTCGATCTCCCTGGTGGGGGCGTTCTTCACCGTCGCCTCGATCCTGCTGAAGCGCTTCACGAACTCGTTCTTCATCGGGGTGCCGAACTCGCCCTTCATGTATCCGTAGCTACTGAGGTCCGCGTAAATGTCGGCGATATCGCTGGTCTCCTCCCACACCTTGGAATCGATGATGCGCCCGACCCCGTTGCCGTAGGTCCCCAGCGCCTCCCCGAATATCCTGACGGAGTTCCGTTTCCTGGCCTCGTCGGGCGACATCCCGTTCGCAATCCCTTCGATTATGTCCGCCCTCAGATTGGCCGCCAGCGCGTTGTCCTCATCGGATTCGTCCAGCTCCGCGACCATCTTCACGGCATCGTCCAGGAGGTCTATCGTCACGGGGAACGTGTCCCTGAAGAGACCCGTTATGTTGACCGACACGTCGACCCTCGGCCTCCCCAGCTCCGACAGAGGTATCACCTCCAGATCCACGACCTGGCCGCCGACCGAGGACCAGACCGGTCTGACGCCCAGTAGCCACAGAACGTAGGCGGCGTCGTCGCCCCCGGTCTTCATCATGTCCGTGGCCCAGATCACCATCCCGATCTCGCGCGGGAACGTCCCGTGGTCCTCCACGAACCTCTCTATGAACTGGTCCGCCATGCGGCATCCTATCTTCCACGATGCCTTCGTCGGCACGCAGTCCGGATCCAGGGAGTAGAAGTTCCTCCCCGTGGGGAGGATGTCGGCGTTGCCCCTCGTCGGGGCTCCCGACGGCCCGGGTATCACGAACCTCCCGTCCGTCGCATCCATCATGTGGTCGATCTCGTACGGCATCTTCAGTATCGAAGGCACCACGCGCTCGACCGCGAAGCGGAGGCTGGAAGCGAGGGCTTCGGAGACGGCTCCGTACCTCTCCCCGATGTACGCCGTCGCGGAATCCAGGCTGTAATCCATGTCCTCCCTGAACGACCGCAGGAACTCCCTGAGCTCCGAATCGATCCTTTCCGCCAGGACGGAATTCAGCTCGGTGCCCGTGAAACCCGACGGGTCCTCTATGGCCTTCTGCAGGTCGATGCCCGCGTTGGCCGCGAACGCGTCGCGCAGGGACGGGATCTCGCCGTTGTTCAGCCTCGTCAGCGAATACACCATCTCGTCGAAGTGCTCCCCCCTAGGGACCCTCCCGAGAATGTGCAGATCGGCCCTGACCAGGGTGTCCTCGGCCTCCGAGAGGTATTCATGGAGGGGCACGATGTACTCCTCGAACCCGTCCGGCCCCGGATCCGAACCGTCCGGTATCCCCAGGTCGTGGAAGAGGTTGTTCTTCTTGGCCGCGGAGTACACCTGCGAGACCATCTGGCGCCTCGTTTCCTCAGAGGCCTGCGCCCTGTAGCTGAAGTACTGCTGCAGCTGCACCGAGACCTCCTCCAGCTCGTCGTAGGAATCGGCCCGAGCCATGGTTGGGGACATGTGTCCGATCAGGAGCGATTCGGACCTCCTCTTGGCCTGCACGCCCTCGCCGGGATCGTTGATGATGTACGGATACACGTTCGGCACCGCGTCCAGGACGTAATCCGGATTGCACTTGTCCGAGAGCCCGACGTTCAGGCCGGGCAACCACTCCAACGTGCCGTGGGTCCCCATGTGCATGATCATGTCGGCCTTGAAGACGTCCCGGATCCACCAGTAGAGCCCGTTGTACTGGTGCTGCGTGAACAGCAGGGGGTCGTGTATGTTCTGCTCCATCTTCTCCGTCCACCCCCTGGTGGGCTGGTAGCACACGAACACATTCCCCTTCACCAGGCCGGGGATGATTATCTTCCCGTCGTCGGTCATGACCTCTCCAACGGGGTCCCCCCAGTCGTGGAAGGTCATCTCCCTGTCCCAGCCCGGTATGCGCCCGTACGGCGCCTCATACGTCTGCTTGGTCATCAGGTCGGCAGCCCTGTCCCTCACGGACTGGACGCTCATCGACTCCAGATCGTTGGTCACGCCGTCGAGGATGCTCTCGATGAGGGCACGACCGTCCACGGGGACGTCGTCGACCCTGTATCCGAGGGACGACATCCTCTGCAGGAGATCGGAGATACTCTCGATCGTGTCGAGGCCCGACGCGGAGCCGATGTATCCTGAACTGGAGTGGCTCTGCCACATCATAACGGCCACCCTCCTCTCGGACGCGGGCTTCCTCCTGAGTGATCCCCAGTTCCTGGCCAACCTGCATACGTGGTCTATCCTCTCCGGTATGGGAGTGGACCTGTCCGGCTCCTCCGGCTTCCTGTACGTCACGGGCACCGAGAGAACGTTGCCGTCCAGCTCCGGATAGATGACATTCGAACCGAAATCGCTCTTCTTCATCCCCTGCCTGTCCAGTTCGAAATCGCGGAACGGGCCGTGGATGAACATTCCGTAGACGATGGGGACGTCTATCAGCTTCCTGAAGCAGCTCTCCTCGTCGTACACTGGAATCCTGCCGTCGGCCCGGTTTATGTTGGCGTATCCGGTCAGCGATATCATGACGTCGATGGCCGGCGCCCCGTCCTTCATGAAATACGTCCTGAGGACCTCGGCGGTGCCACCTTCCTCGCGGAGGGTGTCGAAGGACGCCGACACGGGGACGGTGTTCATCCCCATCTCCTCGCATCTGTTCACCACGGCGAAGAGGTACCCGTCGTTCCCGTACGACCTCTCGCCGCCCGAGAAGAGGATGCCGACCGTGATCTTCGAACGGTCCAGCCCTTTCAGATACTCTTCCACCGTCCCGTCCGACGGATAGCGCGGATGATGGAGGCCGTGCCTCGGACGTATCTCCGGTTCCGGAGCAGATCTGTCGGTCAGACCGAAATGGTTCGCGATCCACCAGATGAAACGGAAGTCGTTCTCGGGACATTTGTAGAGCGAACGGCGGACCATCTCCCCCAGTTCCTCGTCGGTCCCACTGAACAGCCCCCTGGTCATCATGTCGACGTCGAGACTGCCCGATACGGGGGCCACGAAAGCCGACGTGCGCTCCAGATACTGTCTGTAGCGATCGAAGCGCTTGAACTTCCAGGGATCCCCCATGCATCTGATCAGCACGAGGTCGCAGTTCAGAGTGTGTTTGCAGAGGTCTTCGAATGCCGTCGGATCCTCCTCGCATCTATCCTTGGTGAATCCTGCGAGTTCTATGTCCGTGCCCAGCTCGTCGTTCGCCCGTTGGCACGTCTTCGACAGCCTGCCGGGATCGGTGGAAGTGACGGACAGGTACGTTATCCTGAATCTCACGGACATCCGAAGACCTCAT
Source organism: Ruminococcus sp. CAG:579 (assembly GCA_963650175.1). GTDB lineage: Archaea > Thermoplasmatota > Thermoplasmata > Methanomassiliicoccales > Methanomethylophilaceae > Methanoprimaticola. The sequence continues at coordinate 22,599 of CAVJLK010000019.1, forward strand.
CCGTCGCGTCAGATCAACCCGAGATCCGCGGGGGTCGCCCAGAGAACGGTGTCGTCCATCGATCCCTTCTCCACGCCGTAGAACTCGTAGAAGAACTCCGTCAGATAGTCGTGGGCCGCGTCTTCGGACACCAGGTCGGGATACGCGAACGCGAGGACGACCATGTCCCTCAGCGGTGCCGGGATCGACAGACCGAGACAGATGGTGTTCTTGAAGTTCTTCATGGTCTTGAACTGGTTGACGACCTTCAGGAGTCCGGCGGGAGCGTTCTTCATGTCCTTGTCGGCCATGAACCAGTTCCAGTCGGAGGAGATCGAGGACGTCATGGCCACCAGGATGTCCGGATTGTAGTTGTTCAGCCAGGAGTCGGTGTCTGGGTTGTACGGGACCGTGGTGCCGGTGGTCACAAGGTCCTTCAGCGTCGCATCGAGGCCCATGTACTCCAAGTTCTTGGTATTGCTGGAATTGGGCCCGGATATGGATGAGGAGGACGTGGTGGCGACTGCGGAGAGCTTGGTCACCTTGCCGCTGTTTATGTCGTCCAGGTAACCGTTCAGGGTATCCGCGAAGCTGATCATCCACTTGGCGGCATCCAGACAGTTCTCTTCGTACTTGTTGTCGTTCGAACCGAACAGGAATCCCATCGTGAGCAACCCGGAGGCGTAGGCGTACGGATCCGCGGAGGCATCGTTTATCTGGATGACCGAGACGCCGATCGCGTTCATCGACGGTCTGATGTTGTAGTAGTCGTAGGAATTGGCGTTGCTGAAGATGTAGATCGAGAGGGGGTCCTCCTTGCCCTTGATGAAGTTCGCGGCGATGGTGGCGTCGGGACGTACCGATGAGGATCCCAGGCTGTGCGCCTCATCCGTCAGGAACTGGTACTTCTCTGTCAGAAGGGGCTCGGTGTAGGTCGCATATGTCGTGCTCTTGGTGACGGCGACGAACGGGTCGACGATGCCGGTCGCATTGAGGAGACCGAGGGTCGTGGCGGCAAAGCTGAAGGATGCGCATGTCACGGGGACCTTCACCTGCTCGACGTAGCCGTCCGCACGGTCTGTCGCGTAGCAGAGGATATTGGCCGGAGCCTTCTTGGTCGGAGTCGCATCGATGATGTTCTGGGTGAATGTGATATCGGCCGAGGTGACGTCGCCGTCGTTGTTCGCATCGGCGAACGGATACTGCTGCTTCCAGTCCAGTTTCTCGTCGATTATCTTCTTTATAAGATCCACGTCCTTCGAGTCGATGACGTAGTCGTTGTTCGCATTGCCGTATACCTGAAGGCACCCGGCGGTACCGCCCGCGAAGGTGCGGCTGTCCTTGTCATCGTTCCCGTTCATGACGATTATCGCCACGGCCACCGCCGCTACGATGACGATCGCCGCCACGAGAACTGCTACCATTTTCGTCTTCATTATTCCATTCTCCTGTTGTTCACCAGGCTTCTTTTCTTTGTTTGATCAATATGTACACGAGAATCGGGCTTCCGATGAGGGCCGTTATCACACCGACCGGGAGACCCGTGGGGGTGATGACCTTGGCCAGGCAATCGGAGAATGCCAGCAGAACCGCGCCGATCAGCGCGGATGCGGGCAGCAGGCGCTTGAACGATGTGGATACGAGGATCCTCCCGATATGGGGGCAGATCAACCCGATGAATCCGATCGTTCCCGAATAGCAGACCACCGCCGCCGTGCAGAGGGATATCACCGTCAGGGAGACCACGCGCACGCGCTTCGGGTTCACGCCCAGGGCGATCGCGGCCTCGTCCCCTTCCGAGACGACATCCATGTTCTTGCCGTATACAATTGAGAATAACACGATCCCGATCAATGCGATCAGGATCACGGGGAGTCCGTCCCATCCGACCTTCCCCAGGGACCCCAGGGTCCACTCGTAGACCTCCTGGGCCACGAAAGGTTCCGCATAGAACCTCATCAGCGCCGATCCGGCGCTGAACATGTACATCGCCCCTATCCCCACGAGGATCATCGCGGTGGGCGAGAGCGTCCTCTTGTGGAGGACCGTGACCAGGATGATCAGGCCCACCGGGATCAGGGAGAACACGAACGCCATGGCGACCTTCGCCAGGTCCCCGGCGATCTCCAAAGGCAGCGTCACGCCCAGGACGATGTACAGGCTAACACCGAACAGCGCGCCGGACGAGATCCCGGTTGTGTAGGGGTCGGCCAGCGGGTTCTTGATGACCGCCTGCATGATCGTCCCTCCGATGGCCAGGACGGCCCCGATCATCACTCCCGCGATGAAGCGGGGGACGTTCTGATCCCAGATGACGTAATCCTTGAACCAGGCGTCGTAGTCCTCGGAACGGTCGTACGTCGCACCGCGGAGATGGTCGATCAGCACGGAGATGGCCTCCCCGAACGTCATGTGGTACTGGGAGATCGTGATCGCGGCGACCATGATCAGCACGACGACCGCGACCAGTCCGGCGCATATGATGCGCGTCCTGCGGCTGCGGGCGTTGTAGGCTTCGAGTACCTCTTCGAAGGATGCCCTCATCAGATCACCTTCGACTTCAGAACGATGTAGATGAAGAACGGGGATCCGATGAACATGACCATGACCCCCGCCGGAAGGTAGGAGTCGCGGATGACCCTGCACATGATGTCCGAGAAGACCAGGAACACCCCGCCCAGCATCCCGGCGATGGGGATGAGGAACCTGTTGTTCGCCCCTATCAAGGAACGAGCTATGTGGGGCGCCACGAGACCCACGAAACCGATGATCCCCGCATACGCGACGACGACGGCCACCATGACTGACAGGACCACCAGGATCAGCGTGCGGTACAGCTCCACGTTGACCCCGAGGCTCGATGCCTCCTCGTCGCCCAGAGCGAGCACGTTCATCTGTCTGGAGATGACCCACATCACCACGCTTCCGAACACGGTGATGACGGCCACCAGGGGTATGCTGTCCCAGGACAGGTTGGCGAGCGTCCCCACCTGCCAGTTGTATATCGACTGCAGCGTCTCGGCGTCCGTGGAGACCAGGAGGACGGTGTTGATGGCGTTGAAAAAGTACGAGATCGCGATACCTATGAGGATCAGGGTGGCCACGGAGACCGCCCGTCTCGGAAGCACGAACACCACCAGCAGCAGGGGGATCAGGGCGAACACGAAGGTCGTGATCAGGACCCCGGAGCTGCCGTAGCCGTATATCGAGAGTCCGAGGACGGTAGCCAGGGACATCCCCAGGCACGCCCCAGACGAAATCCCGGTCGTGTACGGGTCCGCCAGGGGGTTCTTCATCACGTTCTGCATCGCCGTGCCGCCGACGGCCAGACTGAAACCGGCCAGAACGGCGAAGAGCGCGCGCGGGAGGTTCATGTCCCATACGATGTAGTCGCTGAGCTTCTGATCGGCATCCATGGGATTCCCCAGGATGTGGTCGATGATCGTCCTGTACGTCTCCGCGAACGAGATGTCGTATCCGCTCACGGTGATCGAGACGGCCACGGACGACACCGCGAGAACCACCAGGACGATCAGGAGGAGGACCTTCAGCAGGTTCGAGTGCCGGTAGGCCTCGAAGAACGGCTCCGATTGCGCGTACGGGCCGCAGTTCGCGGGATCGTCGCTCATGCGACACCCCGTTCGGACCCTTCGTCTTCGGCGAAGCTCTTCGACGGACTGCTGCCGGTGCATGTGGCGCCGTGGGGCGCATCGGACTTGACGAGGTCGTCCTGCAGGACGATGTGCGGAGTGCCATTGTCATCGATGATGTGGGAATCGACCCCGTAGACCCTCTTGATGTTCTCGGACGTCAGGACATCCTTCGGAGCCCCGACGGCGTACACCGACCCCTCCGACATCAGGATGATGTTGTCCGAGTACTTCGCCGCGAGATTGAGGTCGTGGCTGACCACGATGACCAGGAGCCCCTCCTCGCGGGACAGGTCGTAGAGCAGATGGGATATCCTCAGCTGATGCTTGATGTCCAGGTTGGACGTCGGCTCGTCCAGGAGGATCACCTGCGGATCCTGCACCAATCCCCTGGCCAGCATGACGCGCTGCCTCTGCCCGGCGGAGAGCTCGTTGAACCTGCGCATGGAGAGGTCTTCGATCTCGAGTTTCCGAAGGGTGTCGTAGACGATCCTCAGGTCGTCCTGCGTGGTCTTCCATCCGGAGTGGGGATTCCTTCCGAGAAGGACGGCGTCGATGACCGTCAGAGGGAAGGTCTCTGACGCCTTGTGGGGCACATAGCCGATGACCTTGGCCATCTCCTTCAGGTTGAATTCCTCGACGTTCTTCTCGTTGAGGAAGACGGTCCCTCCGGTCGGCTCCAGTATCTTGTTGATGCAATGGATGAGCGTCGACTTGCCCACGCCGTTCGGTCCCACTATGGATACGAACTGCGGGCCTTCGATGTCTATGTTGATGTCCGACAATACGGGCAGGTCGGAATAGCCGAACTCCATCCCGTTTATTCTGATAGATATGTTCGAATCCATGAGTTGGATGAATCATCCAACCTCATTCTATTTCAATGAGAACGGGAGCTCGGAAATTCATTACCTAAAGAATTTGATGAAGAACAACGGGTAAATCGGAAATCTGTTCCTCGATTCGGACCCTGTGTCGATGCATCACGGCTGATAAGACACCCCATCGGTGAGAAACTCGGAATCCGTCGGATGGGTCGATATTGATTCGCTCAAATATCCAATGAATTACTGTATAGAGAATACATGCTTTAAAGTTGATGAATGTAATCAAACATCGATAAATGCCATCGGAACGGCAATAAGTATCGAAAGGGAGCAGATTCATGTATGACGCGAGGGAGATTGCAAAACTGATAATCAGCGAATGCGTCGATGAGGGGCATCCGGTGACGAACCTCAAGCTCCAGAAGATTCTCTACTTCATGTGGATCGATTGGTATAGAACTCGCCAGGAACCCCTCTTCGACAATGAGATCCAGGCCTGGCATTACGGGCCGGTCATCCCGGACGTGTATTGGAAGTACAGGATCTTCGTCGCCGATCCCATCAGGAAAACGGAGGAATACAGGATTCCCGAATCCGATGCAAGATTGTTCAGGAAGATGACCAGCAGATACAACGAGAGGTCCGTCAGAGACCTCATAGCGGAATCATACCGCGAAGGGTCCCCCTGGGCCAGAATGGGAGGGGACAGCATCCTCTACGCGAAAATAAGCAAAGAGCTGATGATCGATGAGTCCGGAAAATGTCGATGACTTCGACATTCGCTGGATGAATCGCCTCGATAGAGCCAAAGGTGCGGTCCATCGAAGAGCTCACGGAGAGAAAATCGTGTTTCTAATGTCCGATAGTTCATCCAAGCGGGCATCCAGGAGTGACATGATCTCAACGTAATCGTCCGTCACGCGGTAGATTACGAAGTGCAATCTGGTGGTCAACACTCTGAATTCGGATTCGATGCCGGAATCTTCTTCGAACAATGTCCTTCCCATATAGGGGAAAAGGCCGAGGAGATGACATTTCTTCAGTACCGATTCAACAAATTCATGTGCCTCCTTCGGACCGTATTCGGCCGAAACATACTTCGCATCGTTTTCCAGCCTCTCATCGAAAAGAGGGTTGAAGACGACCTTCATAGCTCGACACCGTACTTCTTCAGCATCTCGTCCTCGGGTATCGTCTGCTTCCCGCTCTGAGTCATCGAACACGCCTTGGCGTATTCTCTGGCGAAGATCTCGTACGTCCTCCGATCCACGGTGATTCTCCTGTCATCCGGTTCCTCCGCGGTTATTTCAAAAGGTATGGATCTGGTGCGGACGGCCTGCCTCAGGAACAGATTGTACGCGGTGCTCATGTCCAGGCCCAATTGGTTGAACAGTTCCTGGGCTTCCATCTTGAGCTCCTTATCAACCCTCATGGTGACTGCGACTGATTCTGCCATAGTATTGCAAATGTATTGCAACGTTTAATACATTGTCTGTAAGAAGATGTCGAAGAATGGGTTGAAGATATACCATAGGTTTCTCACACGAGGTGCCATACTCGACCTCATGAGAGGGTCCCGGTGGGGTCCTT
>CAVJLK010000020.1:0-28556 GCA_963650175.1 Ruminococcus sp. CAG:579
GCGTACGGGGCCTGCGGACTGGCGATCCCGTCGAACTTCTCGCTGGAGGACTACGCGATCGAGATGGGGTTCCGATGTAGTCATACTTTCACGCGTAACGTAGGTTTATTAAACCTTTTCGAATTCTTAGATTATTCTAACTATTTTTTCCATCGGCACAAGTCTATTAAGAATCGCGCGCATGGAGGAGCGGTTCCCATGAACGAGATCTGGACGGAGAAGTACAGGCCGAGGACGCTCGACGACGTCGCAGGACAGAAGCATGTCACGGACAGGCTGAAGGCGTACGTCAGGTCGGGCAGCATGCCCCATCTCCTCTTCACCGGTCCCGCGGGCACCGGGAAGACCACCTGCTCCCTCGCCCTCGCGAGGGAGATGTTCGGAGACAACTGGCAGGGGAACTTCATAGAGCTCAACGCCTCCGACGAGAGGGGGATCGACGTGGTCCGCGGCAAGATCAAGGAGTTCGCCAGGACCTCGCCGGTCGGCGGGGCCGAGTTCAAGATCATATTCATGGACGAGGCGGATGCGCTCACCTCGGATGCGCAGGCCGCACTGAGACGCACGATGGAGAAGTACTCCGGCATCTGCAGGTTCATCCTCTCGTGCAACTACTCGTCGAAGATCATCGACCCGATCCAATCGAGGTGCGCCGTATTCAAGTTCAAACCGCTGACCGATTCGGAGATCTCCGACTATCTGGGGAAGATAATTGAGAAGGAGAACGTGGACATCGACGCGGATGCCCTGAAGGCCCTCGTCGGGATCGCCAGGGGCGACATGCGCAGAGCGGTCAACTCCATGCAGGTCGCCGCCTCCCTCGGGAAGAAAATCGACCTGGATCTGATCTATCAGACCGCGGGTCTGGCGAATCCGGAGGTCATCGGAAGGATAGTCACCACCGCCCTGGACGGCAACTACATCGGCGCCAGGGAGCTCCTGGAGAACACGATGACCGAGTTCGGGCTCTCCGGGCAGGACATCATCAAGCAGATCCATTCCGGCATCTTCGACCTGGAAATCTCTGACTACGAGAAGGTCCGTCTCATGGACAAGACCGGCGAATGCGAGTTCAGGATCGTCGAAGGGAGCAACGAGAGGATCCAGCTGGAATGCCTGCTGGCATCCATGGCGCTCATCGGCGGGAAGATGAAGAACTGATCCTGGGGGCGATCTCCCTCAGGGCTTCCTCGAGGACCTCCTCGCAGGAGCACATGATCAAAATTCCTTCCTTCTCCAGGAGGTCGCGGTCGTAGACCGCGCCGGCCTTCTCCGCCAGGTACATCCCGGGCTTGTAATCCCAGATCCGGTTTACGAACCTCACATGGACATCGGTCCTGCCGGATGCCAGATACGCGAAGTCGGAACAGGCGGCGCCGAACATCTTGAAGCGCGCCACGCAGTCCCTGCAGTCGGACATCAGACGGGCCTGCATCTCCCTGTAACGCTCGGAACGACGGCTGAAATCGCCGGTGGACAGGATGCATTCCCTCAGAGGCCTCGGCTCCGCCGTACGGATCGGGACCCCGTCGAGGAACGCGCCGTCCTCGGATGCCGTGTACATCTCGCCGAAGGCCGGAAGCGATATCGCGGAAGCCTCCGGGACGCCGTCCCTCATGAACACCCCCTGGATCCCGTAGATGGGGATCCCGCGGACCATGTTGACGGTCCCGTCTATGGGGTCGATGGCCCATGTCCTGCTCCCTACCGGGGAATCGGGCGCCGTCTCCTCCGAGATGACGGAATCCCCCGGGAACCTGGACTTTATGCCGTCGACGATGAGCTTCTCGATGCGGACGTCGACGTCGGTAACGGCGTCGTACACGCCGGCGACGGTGCCCTTGACCCTCACATCCCCGACCCCGTCCAGGAGGCCCGCGGCCTCCCGGAAGAGCGCTTCGAGAGTCTCCAGCTCCTCCATGTTCAGTACCTGTTGTCGAAGAACCTGTTGGTCTTCTTCTCGCTACGCGGTAGGTATCCGACGGAGACGGCCTTCGGGATGACGGTGACGCCGACCTTGGACTTCAGCTTCGCCACGAGCTCCTCCTCCAGCGGCCTCCTGTTCTCCTCGGGGACGGTGGTCTCGAAGTACACGGTGATCTCATCCCTGCCCATCAGATGGTCGATCATGACCTGGTACTCGCTCGAAGCCCCCTCGATCGTGGCCAGGACCTCGTCGAACTGGGCGGGGAACATGTTGCACCCCTTCACCTTGACCATGTCGTCGGTCCTGCCTACGATGATGTCTATCCTCGGGAACCTGGACCCGCAGGGGCACTCGCCGGGGATTATCCTCGTGAGGTCGTGGGTGCGGTACCTTATCAGCGGGGCGCCCTCCTTCCTCAGGGTGGTGATCACCAGCTCCCCCACGGTGCCGTCGGGGACGGTCTTCCCCGTCTTGGGGTCGATGATCTCGAAATAGAGGTAGTCGTCCCACATGTGGATCCCGTTGCGGTAGTCGCAGCTGATCCCGATGCCAGGACCGTAGATCTCCGTGAGGCCGTAGATGTCGTAGAACTCCACGCCGAGGTCGTCGGCGATCTCCTGGCGCATCTTCTCGCCCCAGCGCTCCGAACCGATGACTCCTTTCCTGAGCTTCAGCCTGTCCTTGATGCCGCGCTTCTTGATCTCCTCGGCGAGGAGGAGCGCGTACGACGACGTGGCGGTCAGAACGGTGGTGCCCAGGTCCTCCATCATCTTGAGCTGCTTCTCGGTGTTGCCGGGACCCATGGGGATGGCCATCGCCCCGAGCCTCTCGCATCCCGCCTGGAACCCTATCCCGGCGGTCCACAGGCCGTATCCGGGGGTGATCTGGATGCGGTCGTCCTCCGTTATCCCGGCCATCCTGTAGCATCTTTCGAACATGACCGCCCAGTCCTCCACGTCCCTGGCGGTGTACGGGATGACCACCGGGGTCCCGGTGGTGCCCGAGGAGCTGTGGATCCTGACGATCTCCTTATCGGGAACGGCGGCCAATCCCAGCGGATAGGCCTCCCTGAGGTCCCCCTTGTCGGTGAACGGGAGTGTCTCGAACTCCTCCTGGGTGCTCATCGACCCGACGTCTATGCCCCCGAACTTCTTCGAATAGAACGGGCTGCGGTCCTTGATGCCCTTGAGCAGCCTGAATATGATCTCCTTCTGATACTCGTTCATCCTCATGATCGTCACTTCTCCATGGAGGCCAGCAGCTCCGCGGCCTCCTTGCTGCCTCTGACCGCGGCCTTCTTCAGCCACTTCCGGGCGTTGCTGTCACTCCTGACCATGCCCTCTCCCGAGAGGGACATCTTGCCGAGCTCGCACATGGCGTCCTCGGAACCCATGTCGGCGGCCTTTACCAGGATCTTCGACGCCTTGCCGGGACTGCCGCCGGATTGCAGGATCATGAATGCCAGCCTCACACCGGCCTTGGGGAATCCCGCCTCGAACGCGCGCTCGAAGCAATCCCTCGCCCTCTGCGGGTCGGGGTCGCATCCGCGCCCCTCCAGCAGTATGACCCCCAGACGGTACAGGGCGACGGTGCTCCCGGCCTCGGCGGCCTTCCCGTACCAGTACGTGGCCTTCCCCCAATCCTGCGGGATGCCCTCCACGTCGGAGTACATGAAACCGAGGTTGAACATGGCCTGGGGATACCCCAGTTCGGCCGACCTCAGGTAGAGGTCCATGGCGCCGGACAGGTCGCATTTCACGCCGTACCCGTGGGCCTTGATGTAGGCGAGGTTGCACATGGCCTCGGCGTTGCCCTGATCGGAGGCGAGACCGAACCATCTGGCGGCCTCCCTGCGGTCCTGTCCCACCCCGTCCCCCTTGAAGAACAGATAGCCCATCGCGACCTGGGCGTCGGGATCCCCGTCCTGCGCCGCCTTCAGAACGGATTCGAACGACATCTCGGCGCCTCGCGTGCGTCCTGCGGGCGTAGACCTCGGGATGGTCGACGTATTTGGAAAGGTAGTAGTACGCGGCCAGGAAGCCGTTGTACGCCGCGTCCGAATACAGCTTGACGATCTGCGAATCGTCGGTGGGGAACCTGCTGGACTCGTAGGTCCTGGCCAGATAGAACTGCGCGTCCTCCGATCCGGCGTCGGCGGCCCTGGACAGGAGCCTGATGGCCTCCCTGTCGTCCCTCTGGACCCCGATCCCCTGGTGGCGCATCATCGCCTGGGCGAACATCGCCTCCGGGCTCCCCAGCCTCGCCGCGCGGACATAGGATCCGTACGCGCCCTCCATGTCGCCCTCGTCGAAGAGCTCGTCGGCGGTGAACAGTGCCCCGGCCCTCTCATCCAGCTCGCGCTGGGAATCCGTGGATTGCAGCCTCCGCATCCTGTCGGCTATCGGTTCCCTCTTCGCCCCTCCGAGGCTCTGCATGACGGAATTCCAGCACAGGATGCACTTCTCGTGGCCCATGTCCACGCCGTACTTGTACCACCTGGCGGCCTCCACCTCGTTGTGGTTTATCCCGTTCAGACCGTACTCGTAGCTGAGGCCGATGTCCATGAACATGTCCCCGTGGCCGGTCAATGCGGCCGACGCGAACCACACCTCGGCCTCCGTGTCCGAACGGCTGACCCCGATCCCGTGGGCGTACATGTAGCCGACGTTGAACTTCGCCAGGGACACGCCCTGCTCGGCGGCCTTCAGGAACCATCCGAAGGCCTCGGCCGGATCGAAGGGGACCCTGTCGCCCCCGAGATACTGGTTCGCCAATGCCATCTGGGCGTCGGCGTTGCCTATCTCCGCGGAACGCATCATGTGGGCCATCGCGACCTCCGGATCCGCGGGGACGAACTCCCCGTCGGTGTATATGCGGGCGAGCTCCCAATGGGCCCTGGCGCATCCCAGGTCGGCGGCGCGCTCGTACCAGCGGACCGCCTGGGGTATGTCGACATCCAGCTCCTTGCCGGTCTGCATGAAGTAGGCCAGTGCGAGGCATGCGTACGGATTGCCGGCGTCGGCGTCGTTCACGAGGATCTTCTTCATCTGGCCTTCTCCGTCTTCATCCTGTCGAGGAGCGCCACGGCATCCGGGTCGCCCTGACGGGCGGCGGCCGCCAGGTAGCGTTTGGCGCGGGGGATGTTCCTCGGGACGTACTCCCCCTCGTAGTAGAGCTTGCCCAGGTAGTACTGGGCCTCGAAATATCCGCTGTCGGCGGTCTCGTTGAGCAGGTCCAGACCGCCCTTGACGTCCTTGTCGGTCCCGACGCCGGTGATCTTCAGCATGGCTAAGAACGATTTGGCGCCGGGATGCCCCTGATCGGCGGCCTGATCGAACCAGACGACCGCTTTCTTGGGGTCCTTCTCGCATCCCCTGCCCTCGTAGTACATGCATCCGAGGCAGTACTGCGAATTGACCTCGCTCATCTCGGCGGCGTCCTTGAACCATTTGAAGGACATTTCGTCGTCGCGCTCGTAGTAGTATCCGGAGCCGTACATGCATCCGAGGGCGTACTGCGCGTACCCGTTGCACTGGTTCGCGGCGACGGTGAACCATTTCGCCGCTGTCTCGTAGTCCTGGGGGAGCGCCTTCCCCTCGAAGCACATGTTGGCGAAATCCACCATGGCCTGCTGGTAGCCGCTCTCGCACGACTTCTCGAGCCAGTAGCGGGCGCGGGAGGGATCCCTCCCGATCCCCTGGCCGTAGGCGAGCATCATGCCTATCTGGTACTGGGCCTCGTCGTGGCCCTGCTCGGCGGCCTTCTCGAACATCTCGGCGGCCTTCTTGTCGCTGGTCCAGCGGGTCCTGGGGGTGGAGTAGAGGCATCCTAGCGCGAACTGCGCGTCCATGTCGCCGGCGGCCACGGCCTTCTCGTACCACTGGATGGCAGCCTTGATGTCGGGTTTCACGTCTGCGAGTCCCTCGTCGTACACCTGCCCCATGCGATACATGGCGTTGGCGTCCCCGTTGTCGGCGGCCTCCTTCAGCCATTTCAGGGCGAGTTCCGAGTTCTTGGGGATCCCCTTCCCTTTGAGATGCATGAAACCTACGGTGCGCTGGGCGACGGCATCCCCGTTCTCGGCGCACACGGTGTAGAATCTGACGGCCTCGGAATGGCTCTTCCTGACGCACTCCGAACCGTTGTCGTAGAGCTCGAACAGCCTGGAGCATGCGGACGTGTCGCGCTCCTCCCCGCGGAGCCTGAGCCTCATCAGCTTCTCCTGGACGTCCTCGGGGTTGCGTTTGATCTCCTCGGACACGATGGATGCGGACTGATGGCCCTGCGCGGCCGCCAGAGAGAACGCCTCCGTCGCGGTGGAACGGTCGGCTATGGCCCCGCCCTCCCCGAGATACAGGAACAGGCCGTGGATGTAGCGCGCATCGGCATCGCCGTCGAGGGATGCCTTCTCCGCCAGGGAGCAGGCCCTGCGGGGATCGAATTCTGGGGAGGCGCAGTCCATCAGTCTGCGCGAGGGTTCGAAGCGCCACTCGTTTCCGTTCGGCTCCATAGCGCACCCCATGCGCGCGTGACTTAAATAGAACGCGGGAGACCAGACTCTGGCTCCTCGGGCGGGGATACAGCCATACGATTAGAAGGAAGGGGTCGGATCGGTCTTCCGATCCGACGCCCCGTTTATAGTTTTCAGAGACCGCTCTTCACCATGTCGTATGTGATGAAGAAGGTGTAATCTGTCGCCTTGAATCCCTTGGCGAACTCCGGGAAGTACTTGTCGATGAACTTCTGGTTCATCTCGTCCCCGTACCCGTCGCCGACCAGATCGGGGTAAAGGACCTCTGCCATGTACGCGACCATCAGGGCCGGGGGCAGGACCGAGTTGAACACCACGAATTTGCCAGCCTTGTACGACTTCAGGGTCGTGAAATAATCCGCGGCCTTCTTGTACTGGGCGACCTCGTCGATGTCGCCGTTGTAGGCCCAGGCGTTCATGTAGAAGAAATAGTCCTCGTTGTACGCCAGGATCCACTCGTCGCCGCGGTTGAACTCGACGTAGTTCCCGTTGGCGGCGCTGTCTTCGATGACGGCCCTGGCCCCGGCAGCCACGGCCATCGGGGTATAGGTGCCGTTGAGATGGTCGATACAGTTGGTCATGTATCCGCACATCACGGACTTCCTTCCGGAGTCCCCGATCTTGCTGATCACCTTGGACTGGATATCGGAGATGACGTCCTCGGAGAATTTCACGTAATCCTGAGCCTGATCCGCGAGATTCAACATGAATCCCATAGTCCTGATAGCCGAGACGGAGCCCTTGAAACCGCCGAAATCCATGTGGATAATCTGGATCCCGCTCTTCTCGAGCTTGTTCTCGTTGCTCAGGGAGGTGCCATGCGTGACCATGTACTTGGGCTTCTCAGCGAGGCTCGCCAGCTTCTCGACGTCGACCATGTTGTAGCTGGTGTTGACGTTCGTCTCCGTGTCGTAGAGCTCCTGCAACATGACCGCCGACTCCATCCCCGACGGGGAGAGGGTGTATCCGTCCATGTACTGCATCGCACCGATGGCGACCATCGGAATGAGCACGAACTGGTGGATCCCCATGAACGACGTTATGGGGTAATCGAACGCAGTGGCTCCATCCGTCATGTCGAGATAGTAGGCCTTCGTGCTCTGGTGCGCAATCATCTTCTCCACAATCGCCACATCGTCCGAATCGATCTTCCCGTCCAGATTGACATCGGCCACCTTCAGATAATCTCCGGAATCGATGAGACTCTTGATCATCGCGACATCCCTGCTGTCCAGGACCGAATCCTCGTTCGCATTGCCGTAGATCATCAGCGCCCCTGACTGACTGTCGAAATCCTTCCCGTCGCCGCCCTTATCGTCACTAGGAAGGAGAAGGAATGCCGCGACTCCTCCGACGATGACGATGACGACGACCGCCACTATCAGTATTTTCTTATCCATGATACCTGGATTGGATTATGCATCCATCTATAAAATACAGGATGAGGAAATCCGCAGAAATAGTTAGGGCAGATAGAAGGAAATCACTCTTAGAATGGTTAGAGCCAGCACTGTAGTGATGCACATGACAGGGTTTATATCCGAGACTTGGAATCGACATACGATGACCCGGAATGCGAAGGACATAATGGATCGTTTCTGCCAAAAATATGATGGTATATTCGGAAAGTTCGAACCGGATCCCGAGTCCGACGCGTGCAACGCTGTTTCGACCCATGATGTCAAGAGCAGATTCGTGAGCGAGAGCGTCGTCATGATAGCCGTCGCCGACGATCCCGCGACCGAATACGCCGAGAAGGAGGAGTTCATCAGGTCCAAAGGCGTGAAGACCGCCATGGGAACGCCTGTGCCGATAGAAGACCCGCACGGATTCGAGGATTGGACCGGATTCATCAACAACTTCAGCAAGATGGGCGTCAAGGGCGGGTTCATATACTGCGTCGGAAGGTTCGAGGACACCGTCGCCTGCATCCAGGCCTTCTCAACGAAGAAACAGATCTCCGAAGAAGAGCTGGACAAGTTCCTCTCCGACATACTGACGTCGATCAAGGGATGAGCGGTCGGGGACGGACGTCGGTATCCGACTCCGCCCTCTCCTCGCATTCCATGTACGCATCCTCCAGAACCTTCAGCTCCTCCTCCGTGGCTTCCCAGTAGCCGCGCGAAGAAGCCTCGGACAACCGGTTTATCATAGACATCAGAGCCCAGTTGTTGTTCTCCATCAGCCTGCGACGCATCTCGGGGTCCGTGATGTAACAGGCCTCCATGTCGCTGAAAACGGACGAATCCACGGCACCCGTGGTCGCAGCGAGACCCAGAACGTTCTCGAAACGGTCGTTGATGTGCTGCGCACCGTGGTAATCCGTCTTGAGCATGGCATCGATCCATTTCGGATTGAGCAGCCTCGTCCGTATCCCGTGCTCTATGGACCTCCTGACATCCGTGGTCCTCATCGATGGCCCGGCCGCATCGGTGATGTACATCGCGGCCTTGGAACCGCGCGACACCTCCACCGTCTTGCACAGGCCTCCGAAGAACTCGTAATAATGGTCGAGATCAATGAGCTCCCGTTCCACGGCATCGCGCATCTGAGTGACCACATCGACATTCCGATGATTGGCAGTCATCAGACCGGGGATGTCCGCTCCGCGCCGTTTGAGCGAGTAGGCGTGCCCCATGTTGCGCATGAATATGTCCGAGAGATCCTCCTCGTCCTCCCATGAGGACGAGTTCACGGCATCCGTTATCCCTCCTGTCCCGTACAGACCCTCTCCCGGACCGAAAAGCCTGCATCTAGACAGATCCCGGGCATCCTCTTCGGAGTACCCCTCGCCGATCAGCATCTCGTAGTTCCTGCGGGTGTTCTTGGCGAAGCTGCTCTCCTCATCGGACTCATCCAGCCCGTCGAGGACCGCGAACAGCTCGTTCAATCCCGTGACGATGTTGGAGAACATGTCGCGGAAGAACCCGCATATGGTCACGGACACGTCTATCCTCGGTCTTCCGAGCTCTTCCGGAGGTATGGGCTCGAACCTCTTGTCCAGATTCCCGGCGGTGGAGACCATCCTGAATCCCAGGTACGTAAGGATCTGCCCCACGGTGGCCCCCTGGGTGCGCGAGGTCTCGAGACCCCACATGACTATCGCCATGGAATCGGGATACTTCCCGTCGTTCTCCGCCCTGTACATCTCGATGGTGTTCTCGGCGGCCTGCGCCCCCCTCTCGAAAGCGGCCTCGCTGGGAACGGCCCGCGGATCGAACTGGACGATGTTGTACCCAGTAGGAAGCATCTCCGGGTCCCTCTGGAAATCCCCTCCGGTACGCACGTCGATATAACGGGCGTCCAGCGCACGGATGAGATTGGACATCTCGTCGCATCCCGCCGCACGACGTGCGATGCGGGCGCACATCTCCAGAGAGGCTTCCGCATCCGCGTTCCCCTTCAGGATGTCGGGCGCGACACCGTCGCACAGGTAACTGCGATACGTCTCCGCGGCCCTGTCCTCGGCATCGGGGCCGCCGAGGATGCTCTCCAACAGGGACACGTCGCCGTGCGGGAACCGCATGGCCTGCACCGCGAACTCGCGAGCCTCCTCCCCGGTGAAACCCTGCCCGAATATGTGGAATCCCTGCGGGATCAAGGAAAGCCTGATATCGTCCAGCTCATGCTCCAGATCGTCGATGTCTGTGGGGAGCCTCATGCCTTCGGCCTTCCTGCGGATCACATCGAGCACGTTGGCGCTCCTCCCCTTGTCCGAGATCAGACTCTCCCTGTACTCCGCTATCAGCCCCTCCAGCTCCGAAAGGTCCCCGTACAGGCCGCTCCTGGCGTACGGAGGGGACATGTAGCTTATGAGGGTCGCATGCGTCCGACGCTTGGCCAGCATGGCCTCCGACGGGTTCCCGGTGTAGTAGATGTAGAAGTGCGGGACATCGCCCATGACGAGATCCGGGAAACAATCGCCGGACATGGCGTTCTCCTTCCCCGGCAGGAATTCCACAGTGCCGTGCGTGCCTATGTGGACGACCGCATCGGCATGGAACGTGTCCCTGATCCACTCGTAGAAGGCGAGATACTGATGATGCGGCGGGGTGTAGGGGTCGTGATACTGCTGCGAATCGTCCGTTATCGAAGACCTCGGAGGTTGGATGCCGATGAATACATTCCCGCGGACCATGCCCGGGATCATGTAGCGACCGCATTCGGTCATCACTTCCCCCGGCGGTTCACCCCATTTCTCCGTGACCGATGCGGGATGCGCGCGCATATCGTCGGACAGGATCAGAGCGTCATGGTCCGGCTGTATCCACTCCCCGCCGTTCAGCAGACCGTTGGACAGGAAATGCGTCTTCAGCTCCTCCGCCGATATGGGCTCCGTCGAGTAGCCCGCTTCACGGAGAGAACCGATTATGGATGAGATAGATCCCAGGGTATCGAGAAACGACCCGCCGAACAGGTTATCCTCCCCGGGCGGATAGTTGTATCCCACGATGGCGACCCTCTTCTCTGACCTCGGGACGTCCCTCAGCTTGAGCATACCCCGGATCTTTCTGATCAGGCGGGACAGCCTATCCTCGATTATGCGGACCTCGGAAAGCTGGATCCCCCATTCCTCGATGAACTCCGTCTCCTCGTTGACCCCGACCGGGAATATGCACGTCCCGCCGTCCAGCTCCGGCATGAACCCGTTGATCATGAACTCCATCACCTGGAACCCGGAGGTCCGGGACCTCCACTCATCGGACGTGGACCTGGTCAGGAAGCACGGCCTGAGAAACGGGGCGTCTAAATCGTTTATCATCTCCATCGCGGCCGTGCTGCTCCCGCCCATCGGACCCGATATCAGTCTGAATCCCAGGAACCCCACGATGAGGTCCGGGGATCCGCCGATGAGGTCCCGTATCGGACCGGTGTCGTCGCTCCCGTAACGATTGAATGCTATCGGAATGACGTTGGCGAACTCCCTTATGGCTCCAGCGACCTCGGACAGAGCCGGGAAGGTGTCCGAAGGATAGTTGGATCCGTTGAACATCAGGACGACCGTCCTGCGCCCGGGGACCCAATCCCCCCTCGATGCTATGTATTCGTCCCTCGAATGGCATATCCTGCCGTCCGACGGCTCCTTGATGTAAACGCCCCCATCGTCGACGAACGGTTCCGGATCCGGGAGGGAACCGTATCCGAAATAGGTCTTGAGGACGAGATTCATGGCGGACCCTATATCTCCCGGACCGCACCTGCGGAAATAGTCGCAAAAGAGCTTGATGCGGGCCGCATCCTCCTTGTTCGTCTTGAACCGTTTCTCGTCGAATCCTCCGAGCCTGCTGGCGACCGGCCCCAGGCCGTTCACGACTATCCTCTGGGCCTTGCTGGAGGCCAGTGCGGGAGTGATGGACGAGACCATGCCTCCGTCCGCTCCCATGAGATCGAGGATCTGAAGGTCGGAGGAGGAGATGTCTTCCGCCAACCGTCCGACGTCCACGCGCGATACGGTCGAATCGCCACACAGATAGTAGATGCGGAACCGGACTTCTGAGATGGCGGACGCCATCTTCCGGGCATACGCCACCATCTGTTTGACCGCAGGCGTCGAAACGGAGACCACGACGATCCTTGTCATAACCCCGTCCTTTCACTGCGTCGTCGCGTCGGCCTGTTCCGGATGCTTCGCATCCGACAAGACGCATCCCCGATCGCCCTTAGGGATCGGTACGGGTTCTTTGAGGATCACATGCGGGTGGCCGTCGTAAGTGATGACCTCCGACTCGACGCCGTAGGCCTCGCGGATGTTCTCCCGTGTGACGACTTCTTCGGGCGTCCCGGTCGCGAATATGGTGCCTCCCTTCAGGAGTATCATCCGGTCCGAGAACTTGGCGGAGATGTTGATGTCGTGGCTGATCATCACCACCAGCAGGTCCTGCGTCCTGGAAAGATCCCGCAGTATACTCGTGACCTCGAGCTGGTGCCTTATGTCGAGGTTGGAGGTGGGTTCGTCCAGAAGGAGGATCTGGGGATCCTGCGCGAGACCCCTGGCCAGCATCACCTTCTGATGCTGTCCGGCCGACAGCTCGTTGAACGGCCTCATGGCCAAATCGTCGATGTCGAGCATCTTCAGGACGTTGTACACGATGTTCAGGTCGGCCTCTTTGGGCCTCCATCCGGTGTGCGGGCTACGACCCATCAGCACGGTGTCGACCACGGACAGCGGAAACGTGTCGGATGATGTGTAGGGGACGTATCCGATGATCTTCGCGATGTCCTTGAGCTTCATCTCCGAAACATCTTGATCGTTGACCATCACCGTCCCGCTGCTCGGTTTGAGCACCTTGTTCATGCAATGGATCAATGTGGACTTCCCCACCCCGTTGGGTCCTATGATGGTAACGAACTGAGGGCCCTCCAGGTCCAGGACGATATCCTTGAGCACCGGGACGCTGGAATACCCGAATTCCATCCCGTCAATCTTAATGCGCATTCGATCAGCTCCAAATCTTGTTTCTGTGTCTGAAAAGGATGTACAGGAACAGCGGACCTCCGACGGCCGCCGTTATCACGCCTACCGGGACGCCGGTGACGCCCACCGATTTGGCCACGCAGTCGGAATACAGCAATAGCATTCCGCCGAACGCGGCAGACGCCGGAATCAGATATCTGTTGTCTGAACCGACGAAAATCCTGACGATGTGCGGGGCGAGAAGGCCCACGAATCCGATGCTCCCGGTGAAGCTCACAGCCATGGCGACCGTCAGTGCGGTGACGATAAGGATCCTGATCCTCATCGCGTTGGCATCCACACCGAGGGCGGCGGCATTGGCGTCGCTCATGGCGAGGATATTGATGTTCTTGGCCATCAGCTGCATGAATATCACGGCGACGACCGCCGCGACGAATATGAAGATGAGATTGTCCCAGGTTATGGCTCCGACCGTACCGATGTTCCACACATAAGCGGTCTTGTGGTCCTGAGGATCGGCGACCAGCATCATCAGGGACGTCAGCGCGCTGAACGTGTACATCACGCCGAGACCCGCCAGGATCATCATCGTGGACGAGGCGCGCTTGATCTTCGATATGATAATTATCGCCAAAGTGGGGATGAGCGAGAACACGAACGCGTTGACCACGATTGCGTTGTATCCTGTCAGACCCGGGATCAGACAGAATCCCAGGGAGATGGACAGGATGGCACCGAAGCCCGCTCCCGAAGAGATGCCCGTGGTGTACGGGTCCGCTAGCGGGTTCTTCATTATGCTCTGCATGGCCGCGCCGCACACTGCCAGGATGGCTCCGATCATGAAGGCGCCCAGTGCACGGGGTATGCGGAGGGTCCAGACGATTTCGTCCTTCTGCATCCCCAATGGATCGGTCGCGATGTTGCCCGTGATATGGTCCCATATGATCGAATAGGATTCGATGAAGCCTATATCGGCCTTTCCGAGGCATATCTCCAGTCCCAACGCCACGATCGCCAATATCCCGCATGCCGTCGCGAAGAGGACCTTCTTGGATATCCCCAGGTTGTAATCGCGGATCTCCTTCGAATTGTCGTACATGTCGTCGAAACGGCTCACCACATCTCCCTCCTGGATCTGAGGATGAAAAAGAGGAACATCGGCCCCCCGATGAATGACAGGACCACTCCGACCGATATATTGTCGAGCAGGGTCCTCGCGATGATATCCGACACGACTATGAGCAACGCCCCGACAACCATGGAAGCTGGAACGAGAATGCGGTTGTCCACACCGACCATCATACGAGTCATATGGGGCACGACGAGTCCTACGAATCCTAGGACGCCGGTGACGGAAACCTGCTCGGCAACCATGATCGACATCACGAAGAGACACAGGTTCCTGAACTTCTCCGTGTCCAACCCGAGACTCTTGGCCCCGGCGTCGCCCATCGATATGAGGTTGAGCTGTTTCGAGACTATGATGAAGAATATCGAACCGGCGATCGTGATGCCGGCCATCAGGGGGATCTTGTCGGATACCACGTAGTTGAGGGTCCCGACCATCCATTTGTAGACCTCCTGCGACTTCTCCGCCTCCGCGCCCATCATGATGAGTTGCGTGATGGCTCCGAACATGAACGTCATCGCCAGACCGGCAAGGATGACGGTCGTCGGAGAGACGTTCCTCATCTTTGTCACCCCCACGATGACCAGCGCGGGAATTATGCCCGTGATGAACGCGTTGAGCATCAGGGCCATCTCGTCGCTGAGGAAAGGAACGGTGATGCCGAGCACTATCCCTGCGGAGAGCCCGACCATCGCTCCCGACGATATCCCCGTGGTGTACGGGTCGGCGAGGGGGTTCCTGAGCATGGCCTGCATGGCCACACCGACGACAGCCAGGGATGCACCCGCGCAAATGGAGGCGAAGGCCCTGGGCATCCTCTCCTCCCATACTATGTAACTGTTCCACCAATCGGCGGAACCCTGATCGTAAGTGACTCCGGTGATCTTGTCCAGGATTACGGAAACCGCCTGTTCGAACGATATCTGATGGGAGCCTAACGTCACCGAAAAACAAACGGATACGAAGAGGAGAACGAGTCCGACCGCGATGAACACGATCTTGCGTATGGTCGACCTGCGGTAATCCGTCGCCACAGGATTGCTATCTGTTGCCGTTTCCACGGTCCACACCCTTCGGAAAGGTAATGGCCGGCCAAAGGCCGGCCTGTTTGACTCAGGCCTTCTTCATGAAGGGTGCGATTTCCTTCACCATCTCGGCCGCGGAAGCATCGGTGATGTCGGTTGCAGACCTAAGGTGGATGTGGAAGAAGTAGTTCCCGCTGTATCCCGCATAGTCGATCATCTTGACGGATGATGCGTTGTAGTACCAACCTACTCCACCGTCGAGTCCCGTGTTCTCCCTGATCGCTATTCTGTCGGCACCCATGGCCGCCACACCGATCTTGCTCTCAATATCGGCTGCAGCCTTGTCATAAAGTGACTTGGCATCCGTTGAAATCTGGACCTCGATGTAGTATTTCCCGTCCGAGGTGGCAAGCTTGGCACTCATAGCCGTACTGTCAGATGTCACCGCGTAATCAGTGGCTGAACTTCCGTACTTCTTGGCGAAGTCTACAAGGTTGTTGCAGATGAGGGCTGCACCCTTGTATTCAACAGGCACGTCGGGCGCGACATACTTCTTCGCCTTGTCGGTGGAGACGGGATTCTCCATAGCCTTGCAAATGGCAGTGGCGAGCTCCTTGACGGAGGAATCCGTCAGGCTGGTCCCGGGCAGATATATGTATCCCTCGAAGAAGAAGTTCTCACTGTATCCGGTGTAATAGATGTAGCAGAACTTGCTCCCCATATTGAGGTTGTTGAAATATCCAAGAGCATCGTCCAGAGAAGCTTTCTCAGTCGTTCCCTGGATGGTTGCTCCCATGACTGTCTTCCCGATCTGGGAGTTGTAATCCGTTTTGTTGGTTTCGAAGCTCTCCTTGGCCTTGGCAGCGTCGGAGTAGACGTAGAATTTCAGATAGTTGTTCGTATCGCCGTACCCACTGGAGGAACCATTGGGGTAGTAGACCTTCGCCTCGGATTTGCTGGCGGAGTCGTCGAGATAGAAATCCGTTCCGAAGACGCCACTGTAATCCTTGGAGAACGAGGCTGCGATCTGAGAAGCGTCGGTGTACTCCTTACCCTCGTCTTTATTCCCGTCGCCCTTCAACAGGAACACGGCCGCCGCCGCGATGATGACTATCACGACAACGACTCCGACAATCATGACTTTCTTATCCATGAAACCACTTGGATGTATAATCCAATTGGATATGCGATTAACCGATATTTTAAAGAACCACATGGCCCCCATTCCATATCTGGCCATCGCCCCGGCAATAAAGTTCTCCTATAGGCGATTCTCGGAATCGAAAGGGTTCAGTGGACAAACTTCACATTCTTTGTCCACAGTCCTCGGATCATCCCGAGGAAGTAGGAATGGACCGTGTCGTCACCCGTAAGCTCGGGATGGAACGCGACCGCCAGCTGGTTCCCGCTCCTCACGGCCACAGGGACTCCGTCCAGGCAGCACAAAGCCTCCGCCCCCTCGCCCACGGCAGTCACGGCGGGCGCCCGGATGAACTCCAGGGGGATCTCCCCCAAACCGGCGAAGCCTGCCCTGGCGGAGAAGCTCCCCAGCTGCCTCCCGTAGGCGTTGCGCCTGACCGATATGGGCATGGTGGCGAGATGCGTCTCCCCGCCCTCGACCTCCTCGGCCAGCATGATCATGCCGGCGCAGGTCCCGAAGACGGGCATCCCGTCGGATATCATCCCGCGGAGGCGGTCGAACATGCCGAGGTCGCGGACCAGCTTCCCCATGACCGTGCTCTCCCCTCCGGGGATGATCAGGGCGTCCGGGTTCCTGTCCAGGTCCGCGGCCTTGCGGATCTCGAACCAGTCCGCTCCGAGGCGCGAGAGCACGGCCTCGTGCTCCGCGAACGCCCCCTGGACCGCCAGGACGCCCACGCGGCTCATTGTCCGCGCTCCGCCATGCGGATGTTCTCGAGCTTGTCGATCTCGTCCTTGTTGATCCCGACCATCGCCTCGCCCAGGTCCTCGGAGACCTCGGCCAGGACCTTCGGGTTGTTGTAGTCCGTGACCGCCCTGACGATGGCCGCGGCCCTCTTCTCGGGATTGCCGGACTTGAATATCCCGGATCCTACGAACACGCCTTCGGCGCCGAGCTGCATCATGAGCGCGGCGTCGGCGGGCGTGGCGACCCCTCCCGCGGCGAAGTTGACCACCGGGAGCCTCCCGTTCTCGTGCACGTAGAACGCCAGATCCAACGGGACCTGGATGCTCTTGGCGTACTCGTAGACCTCGTCGTCTCCGATGGCGGCGAGCTCGCGGATCTGCCTGTTCATTGCCCTCATGTGCGAGACGGCCTGGACGACGTCGCCGGTCCCCGGCTCGCCCTTGGTCCTGATCATCGAAGCGCCCTCGCCGATGCGCCTGAGCGCCTCCCCGAGGTCCCTGGCCCCGCAGACGAACGGGACCTTGAACGCCTTCTTGTCTATATGGTGCACATCGTCGGCGGGCGAGAGCACCTCGCTCTCGTCGATGTAGTCGATCTCGATGGCCTCCAGTATCTGGGCTTCCACGAAATGCCCGATCCTGCACTTGGCCATCACCGGGATGGACACGGCGTTCTGGATGCCCTTGATCATCTTGGGGTCGGACATCCTGGAGACGCCTCCGGCCGCGCGGATGTCCGCCGGGATCCTCTCCAGGGCCATGACCGCGCAGGCCCCCGCCTCCTCGGCTATCCTGGCCTGCTCGGGGGTGGTGACGTCCATGATCACCCCGCCCTTCAGCATCTGGGCCAGTTCCTTGTTCAATTGGTAGCGGTCGTTGCTCTCGGACATGATGTCTTCCTGTCGCTGTCTGAGCGACTTCCCGCCCAATCGAAAGAAAATATTTAATGGATTTCCCACCGAGAATGGGGGAAATATCCCCGCCTCGCTTCTTCTCGGTTGCTTCGACGACCATCTCGGCCCCGAACAGCGGATCGTCCGGACCCCTCTCCCTGAACACGGCCAGCAGCGCGACGGCCGCGATCGCGAACAGCAGCATGAGGCCCCAGACGGCGCTGAAGTTATCCAGGGTGTACGACGTGCCGACGATCCATCCGGACACCGTGGTCCCCACGCTGGCCCCCAGGAACAGGAAGATGTTGGCCGCCGATACGGCCGTGCCGGCGATCGCGATGGGATACCATTCCTTCACGGACGCGAAGGTCAGGGTCATGAACCCGCCGAAGAACCCGAAGAGGAAGCTCACCGCGAACCAGAACCAGTAGCTGTCCACCTCCCCGGCCAGCAGGAATATGACCGCCCAGATGAGTGCGAACGCCGATGTTCCGGCGAGCATCGCCCTCTTCTTCGACCTTATGATCCCGCGTGTGGTCATGGCGCCGATCGCCACGGTGCTGAGGATCTTCCCTACGCCGAGGGCGGTGATCATCCACGCGGCCGAAAGAGCGAAACCGTAGACCGAATCGAAGTACTTGACCGCCCAGGTGCCCTGGAATACCATGATGGAGCCGTAGACGAGGAAGTAGGCGAGGGCGCATGGCCAGAACCTCCTCCCACCGGAGTACACGATCGCCAGGCCCTTGAGCACGGGGATCCTGGCGGAAGAGGACTCCTCAACCTTCTCCCCCTCCGACCTGGCCACGTCCTCGGTGGACGGGAGGCCCCTCTGGGACGGATGGTCCCTCACGACGACGGCGCAGACCATCGCGAGCAGGAGTGTCACGATTCCCAGGATGAGGAAGACGTCCCTCCACCCCACGGCGTCGGCCAGCACCTTCAGGGGTCCGCTGGCCGCTATGGCGCCCACGTTCCCCACGGCGATGACCACGCCGCTCAGGACGGCGAAGTCCTTCTTCGGGAACCAAACGGATATCAGCTTCATCAGCGGGACGTAGATCACCGCCATCCCGGCGGCGATGAGCATCTTCCCCAGGACCATCATCCAGAACTCGTCCCCGGCGAACGTCAGTAACGAACCGGCGGAGGCGATCAGCAGGAACGTCGAGCATGCCGCGCGGGGCCCGAACCTGTCGGTCAGGAGGCCGCAGGGGATCTGCATCGCGGTGTACGTCCAGAAATAGGCGCTGCTGAGGATCCCGATGGTCCCCCCGACCTCCTCGACGATGTCGGAGCCCACGACGCTCACCGACATGCGGTGGAAGTAGACGAAGAAGTAGCCGACCGTGAGTGTCAGGAAGACCGCCCATCTGTGCCTCCAGAGGCGATCCATGACATCCTTGGGATATCCTGTGTCTGTCACGCCCCCGACTCGGGGAGGCCGTATATAACGGGTGCGAACCCGCAACTTCTCGAACATAGGTACTCGGAGCCGAGTTTATTAATCAAAACGGCGTTACGGAGCCTGCATGAACAAGGTGGACAAAGGGGACGACCCGTTCGAATGGGCCAAGTTCGTCATCCGCAACAGGGACGAGCGCGGCTACGTGGAGGCGTACTCCGTGTTCATCCGCGAGGCCCGCACCGGCAATCCTGAAGCCCACTACTGCCTCGGACTCATGTTCGCCAGGGGTCAGGGCATCGACAAGGACTATCCCGCTGCGCTGTCCTGGTTCACCAAGGCGTACGACCTGGGGTTCCTGAACTCCGGGTACTTCCTGGGCAAGATGCATCTCCTGGGTCTCGGGACGCCGAAGGACGTCTCCAAGGCCGAGAGGTACTTCGAATCCGTGGCGGACCGCGATGCGAGGGCCACCTACGAGCTCGGACTGCTGAACTTCACCGGCAAGGACCGCAGGAGGGACCTCTCCGAATCCGCCAGATGGATGATGAGATCGGCGGACGCCGGCAATCCAGAGGCGCAGTTCGTCCTCGGACAGTACTACAAGGCCGGAGCGGGGGTCCCGAAGGACATCGTGAAGGCCGTCGAATGGCTGAGCAAGGCGGCGACCAACCAGCACAAGGGCGCCCAGATCCTCCTCGGCAACATGTACCGCATCGGCGACGGAGTGGATGTGGACATCCAGGAGTCGGACCGCTGGTACGACATGGCCGACGGCAGGACGTTCAGGCGATCGGCGACGCCTCAGCTCCGATTCCACGTCCGGCATGTCGAGATCCGGCAGGGGGACGAACTTCCCGGGCGGACAATCGCAATCCAGGATCTCCTTCTCGAACCATTCGACGTCGTGCCATCCCCCGTCCTTGTATCCGGCCTTCTCGAATCTTCCGACGGTCCTGAACCCCATGGCCCGATGGAACGATTCGCTCGGACCGTTCGGAACGGTGACGCACGCGAAAACGCGTACGACGCCCTGCATCCTCAGAACCGATATCAGAGCCTCGTACAGCCTGCGCCCGATCCCGGATCCGTGATAATCGCGGTCGACGTAGACCGACAGCTCGGTGCTCCAGGCGTATGCGGCACGGTCCTTCAGCCTGTGCGCGTAGGCGTACGCGCACACTCTGCCATCCTCCTCCCAGACAATCCACGGATACTCGTTCAGGGTGTCTTCGATCCTCCTGCGGAAATCCTCTTCCGTCGGGACCTCCGTCTCGAAGGTAATCGTGGTGTCGATGTACTGGGCGTAGACGGCCAGCATCGCGGGCGCATCGGCGGATTCCGCCATCCTGATAGACAACGAACAGGCGATGGACATCTTGCATTTCTCACCTCCCCCGCTGTCGTGAGGACGGCATCGTATCTTTTAGCAAGACTCCCCGTCCTTCCCTCTCAGATCCATGGCCAGAACATGGACCATCGTACTCGGGTTGTTGCATGAACACCACCCCACTGTGCATTCATGGCCCCCTTGCAAATCTATCGCATTCTGAATTGCGAACTCCAACATCTCTTCAGTCCAACGGATGCCTTGGGATTTGGAATAGGATCTCCCGATTTGCTTCGACATCACAGCATTCAGTCTCTCTACAAGCTCCTCTGCGGTGCTATACCGGGAATAACTTTGAAAATGGAGCATCAGCCAAACTTCGAAACATGGGTTGGAAGCATACAGCTCGTATCCCTTGATCGCACACCTGTTGCGGATGTCCTCCATCTCTTCGGCACCGTATCTGAAATCCGTATCCATAACGATTGCAACCCGGTCTCCACCAGAGAGATCGAGACTGCAATCCCTCACATATCTGGCTGCCACTTCAAACGTCTGTTTGATGCCGGTCTTTCCAGACCCCTTTGCTATGACCTTGAGATACCGGTTCCTTCCGATGAAACCCTCGAAATACACCTGTTCCGAAGCCCCGTCGCCTATGATCAGGATCTTATGGGATTGGTTTCTCGGGATCCGTTTACGACCGCCGGATGGGATGTTGATCTCTTTCTTGCTCATCCTACCACTCCGCGGGGGATGATGGCGGGTACAGCGTCGTATCTCCCGAACAGGTACGATTTCCTAATGTCTGCATTCTTCCTGATACCGTTGAAATCATAGAGAGAGTACAACTTTGATGAACCGTCATCTCTGTCCTTCTCCACGAACCAGATCTGGTCTTTTCTGAGCCTGTCTAAGTCCAAAAGATCCGTACAATGGGTGACGGCAATGAACTGGGCGCCATTGGGATTTCTGCCCTCGGAAAACTGCCCGACGATCCAATCCACGAGTAGCGGATGCAGATACGATCCGAACTCATCCACAACAATCGTCTTCCCATGGCTCAAAGCATCGAAAAGAGGGCCCATCAAACCCATCATGCACCTGGTGCCAGAAGATTCGACGTCCAACGGAAACAGCAACTCGTCATCGCTCACGTCGTATTTCTTGAAGTCGTGCTTGACCTCTATGTCCACAGTTATTCCCTTCTTCTCACGAACAGCCATGTCATTGGAACAGAGATCGAATTCGCCGATTTCCAGCTCGTGTTCCGAATAAACGAAATCGGAGATTCCAAAATCAGCCATCTTCAATCCATCGAGCATCCCGTTTCTGATGCTCGGATTAATGGTAGCAGCCTTGCAGGAAGCAATAACCAGCAGATCGTTCCAACCGGATATCGTAATGATGTTCCTGATAGCCTGGCGAACAGCGAGACATTCGGAATCGTTGTACTTGGAAGCCACGACCAGATACGAGGAACTGGACGAGGTCAGCTTCTCGAGGGTTTTCTTTGACTTCTTGAACTCCCTGGGGCCAGTTCTATCGAAGACACAGGCACGACGACCGTTGGGATACCGATACAGCGATTCACAGGCTATCGAATCCCTCCCGTATGAGATGGAATAGTCGTAGAGCTCTCCACCGATCAGAAGACGTATGTTCATCTCGACAGGTGATTCGGATGAGTTCTTTTGCAGTCTGAATGGCTCGTAACAACCATACATGAATCCCTCTTCGAAGGCATCGCTCATCATGTACTTCAGAGCGATCAGCGACTTCACTAGATACGACTTCCCGGAAGCGTTGGCTCCGAAGATGAATGACGACGACAACAGACCTTTTTTGGCGGAATCTTCTCCGATGATCATCTCTGGATGACCTCCGACCCCTGTGGCCTGCATACTAAAAGTATGCCTGTCTCTGAAGGGTCCGAAGTTCTTAATCGTGAAATCTACGAGCATCTTATTCCTCTTCGTTACGGTAGGATATGATATGATTTATAATAAATATTTGCTTTATCAAAGCAAATTTCATTGATAAATTGCATAAAATCCTTAGCCTTGATTGTTATATACCAATTCTACGGCTACATCAGGGGCTTTTAGACCACCGTGTTGGCGATCTAATCCTGTGGCGACCGACGAGGTCGCGTTTGATTTCGTCTATTCGAACAGATACGACGAGATTGAACACGACTACGACGTTATCGTCGGACCAGTCGCGGATGATGGAATCGTCCGGACGCTATTCCGCCATTACGATGGTGTAATAACCAAGGAACAGGCGATCGTAGAACTAAAAACTGCGAAATACGACGGCCAAATTCTCTTCCATACCAATAAATCACTGGAACAACTGACCTACATCGGGTACAGGGAGATTGAATGACGGCTGAACCGAGCATGTTCGAATACATCAAGAGAACCCTGACGCCGGAGGTTGTAGACAGCGTCATGAAAAGCAAAGGATGGACGGAAGAAGAAGCCATTCGCAATTTCATGAATTCCACGGTTTATGATCGCCTCAGCATCGAGAAGACCAAAGTCTGGCATTTCAGCTCGAAGGCACTCTCTGAACTGTACGACGATGAACTGAACGGACATCTCGTCTGGCCGGAGGAACCATGAATGAAATGAGTGCCTTGGAGTTCAAGATTTACTGCATCGAGGAATTCCGTCAGAAGCACGGCTTGACAGCGCCTGAGACCGTCGATCTCTTCGAAAAGTACGGCGTTTTCAGATTCCTGGAACTCCCGGCGATGCAGTGGCAGTCGCTGGACAATTCCGTTCTGGACATAGAGGAGTTCATCGAAGCGCGTTCTCGAACAGGACAGATCCGCGGGAATCGACATCCGGTGAAGCCACATACCTCCCGAACAGGTGCAAACTCCTTGTGTCTACAACAATTCTGATATCGACATGATATTCTGCCATGTTGAAAGCACATGGAGAAACAAACAATGATTGACATTCAGAAAACTATATGGAATACGTTTCCGGGCCCCTCCGATGACCGGAGGGGCCCGGTTCGGGTTTCACTTGAGTCCGACGATCCTGCCGTCCTCGGTGAGGTCCATCCTCATGGCGGCGGGGACCTTCGGGAGTCCGGGCATCAGCGTCAGCGTCCCGCACACGGGGACGACGAATCCCGCTCCGGCGGACAGCTGGACCTCCCTCACGCTGAGGGTCCATCCCCGGGGGGCGCCCTTGGCCTTCGAGTCGTCGGTCAGAGACGCCTGCGTCTTGGCGATGCACACCGGGAGCTTCCCGTAACCGTCGGCCTCCATCTGCGCGATGGCTTTGTCGGCCTCCTTGGAGTACGCGACGGATCCGGCGCCGTAGATCTTCGTGGCGACCGCCTCGATCTTCTCCTTGATGGTCGCATCCAGGTCGTACAGGAAATGGAAGTCGGTCTTCTCGCTCTCAAGCACATCCAGAACGGTCTGGGCGAGCTCGACGGCCCCCTCCCCTCCCTTGGAGAACGCTTCGGAGAAGGCGCACCTGACCCCGATCTCCGTGCAGTGATCCCTGACGATGTCCATCTCCTCGGGGGTGTCGTGGGCGAACCTGTTGACGGCGACGACCACCGGCAGTCCGTAGGACGACATGTTCTCTATGTGCTTGTCGAGGTTGCACAGGCCGATCCTCAGAGCGTCATCGGTCATGGTGGCGGGATCGTCGAGCACCGCTCCGCCGTGGGTCATGAGCGCCCTGATGGATGCGACGATGACGACGCAGTCCGGCCTGATGCCGGATTCCCTGCAGACGATGTCCATGAACTTCTCCCCTCCGAGGTCCGAAGCGAATCCGGCCTCGGTGATGACGTAGTCCCCGAGCCTGAGGGCGGCCTTGGTGGCGATGATGCTGTTGGTCCCGTGGGCGATGTTGGCGAACGGGAACCCGTGGACGAACACCGGCTGGCCCTCGAAGGTCTGGACCAGGTTGGGGTGGATGGCGTCCTTGAGCATGACCATCATGCTCCCGACGCATCCCAGGTCCTTGACGGTGACCGGCTTCGCGTCGTAGGTGTAGGCGACGACCATCCTCTCCAGCCTCCTGCGGAGGTCAGCCCTGTCGGTGGACAGCGCGAGGATGGCGGAGATCTCGGAAGCGGAGGTGATGAGGAACCCGGCCTCGTGGGGCACGCCCCCGAGGATCCTGTCCTTCCCGAGGCCGGTGACGATGTTCCTGAGCTCGCGGACGTTCATGTCCAGCGCCTTCTTGAACACGATCTTGGTCGGGTCGATGTTGTGGGGGTTGTCCCTCACGAGCTCGTTGTCGATGATCGCCGAGAGCAGGTTGTGAGCGGCTGTGACGGCGTGGATGTCCCCGGTAAAATGGAGGTCGATGTCCCACATGGGGTACACCTGGGAGTTCCCTCCCCCGGTCGCCCCGCCCTTTATGCCGAACGTGGGTCCGATGGATGGCTCCCTGAGCGTCCCGACCACGTTCTTCCCGAGCTTCCCGAGCCCCTGGATCAGACCTATGGTGGTGACCGTCTTCCCTTCTCCCGCGGGGGTGGGGGTGATGGCGGACACGACGACGAGCTTCCCGGTCCTGTCCCCGCATATGCGGTCCAGCTTGTCGTAGGGCACCTTGGCGATGTACTTGCCGTAGGGTTCGATGTCGTCCTCGGAAAGACCGATCTTGGCGGCGATTTCACGGATGTTCTTCACCTTGGCGGCCTGGGCGATCTCAATATCATCCATGAGCGAGCGTACCAGATGCGCTTTTAAAAAACCCGCTTCCAGATCGCGTATGGAGGAAACCGCGAAACGGGCGTCGGAGGCTATTGTTGACCGGTTTAAGCCCGCCGAGTTAAATTTAATCGTACCTCCTGATTTTTTAGGATAGGCTAATCATTATATACGTTTAGGACTTCCGAAAATTCATGAGTCCAGCCACACCGTGCGCCGACGCAACCACGGCGCATTGCATGAATTGCCAGGGGTCCTGCGGTTACCAGGCCTCCGGTGTCCCGGTTTCGATGGCCAGGGTCGGAGAGAAAGGCACCATCGTCAGCATCTCCGGCAAGGAAGAGGTCAGAAGATACCTGAGCGAGCTGGGATTCACACCGGGCACGGAAGTCAAGGCCGTCTGCCAGGCCGGAGGCAACATGATCCTCGACGTCAAGGGCGCGAAGATCGCCATAGACCGGCACATGGCCAACAAGATCCTGTTCAGCCCTGCGAGTTGATAGAATGAAGACGCTGAAGGACGCCGAGATCGGATCCACCGTCACGGTGGTGAAGCTCCACGGCGAGGGCGCTCTCAAGAGGCACATCATGGACATGGGCATCACCAAGGGATGCCAGATCTATGTGCGCAAGGTCGCGCCCCTCGGGGATCCGGTCGAGATCACCGTGAGGGGATACGAGCTTACCCTCAGGAAGGGCGACGCGGAGAACATCGAGATCGCCTGATCCGATGGCCCGCGCCGGTCCAGCCGGCCGGGTTTTTTCAGGAGTGAGAATCAAATGAGCATCACAATCGCTTTGGCCGGCAACCCGAACTGCGGGAAGACCACCCTGTTCAACAAGCTGACGGGTGCGAACCAGCGCGTCGGGAACTGGCCGGGGGTCACCATCGACAAGAAGACCGGGAAGGTGCGCGGCCACGACATCGAAGTGGTCGACCTCCCGGGGATCTATTCCCTGTCGCCCTACTCCCCCGAGGAGATCGTCTCCAGGAACTTCCTTCTCAAGGAGTCCCCGGATGCGGTCATCAACATAGTGGACGCCACCAACCTGGAGAGGAACCTGTTCCTCACGCTCCAGGTCGTCGACGTCGGGATCCCCACCGTCATCGCCCTCAACATGATGGACCAGGTGGAGAAGTTCGGCGACAAAATCGACATCGAGAAACTGTCCAGGGACCTGGGGTGCGCCGTGGTCCCCATCTCGGCCATCAAAGGCGAGGGGATCCAGGAGCTCATCGCTGCCGTGGAATCCGCCGCGCAGAGGAAGGAGGCCCCCGAACCTGTCAACTTCGACGGGGACGTGGAGAACGTCATCTCCGAGGCGGCCAAGGTCCTGGAGGGCAAGGTCCCGAAGGAGCACGCCCGCTTCTACGCCGTCAAGCTCGTCGAGAACGACAACATGGTCGCCGAGGAGTTCCCCGACGCCGCCTCCTCCATGGAGGGCGCCATCAAGGACCTCGAGACCGAGAAGGACGACGAGATCGATTCCATCATCGCCGACGCCCGCTACAACAGCATCTCGAACATAGTCTCCGCCTCGGTGAAGAAGGCGCCCAGGGACGAGAGGGGCACCCTCTCCGACAGGGTCGACCGCGTGGTCACCAGCAGGGTCTGGGGGATCCCCATCTTCATCTGCGTGCTGGCCGTCGTGTTCCTGGGCGTCATCGGGTTCTCCACCTGGGACGAGGGATTCGCCATCACCGGTATCGGAACCTGGTGCACGGACTGGCTCAACGGGTTCATCGAGGACCCCATCCAGAGCGGTCTCGAATCCTGGTGCGCCGACAACGGCGTCAGCGATGCCATGACCGATCTGCTCGTCAACGGCATCGTCGGAGGGGTCGGCGCGGTCATCGGATTCCTGCCCCAGATGCTCATCCTGTTCCTCGTGATGTGCATCCTGGAGGATATCGGGTACATGACCAGGATCGCCTTCGTCATGGACCGCGTCTTCAGGCACTTCGGACTCTCCGGGAAGTCCCTCATCCCCATCATCGTCGGTACCGGCTGCGGTGTCCCCGGGATCATGGCCTCCCGCACCATCGAGAGCGAGAGGGACCGCAGGATCACCGCGATGACGGTCACGTTCATCCCCTGCGGGGCCAAGCTGCCCATCATCTCCATGCTCGTCTCCTACGTCTTCGGCGGGAACGGCCTCATCGCCGTCCTGTGCTACGTCGTGGGTATCGTCTGCGTGCTCATCTCCGGGATCATCCTGAAGAAGTTCAGGTCCCTGTCCGGTGCCGCCACCCCGTTCATCATGGAGCTCCCGCCCTACCACATCCCCTCCGCGGTCAACATCGTCAAGGGGACCCTGGACAGGGGCTGGGCCTTCGTGAAGAAGGCGGGAACCATCATCCTGCTCGCATCCGTCCTCATCTGGCTGCTGTCCCACTACGACGCCGGCCTCAACTACGTCACGGACGACGAGATGAGCGATTCGATCCTCGCCGCCATCGGAGGCGCCCTGCACTGGATCTTCGTACCCCTCGGCTGGAGCCAGACCGGGGAGAACTGGGAGCTCACCGTCGGCGCCATCACCGGGCTCATCGCCAAGGAGAACCTCGTCGGCACGCTCGAGGTCCTGCTCGGGGACCAGGAGGCCATCGGAGGCATGCTCACCTACGCGGCCGGTCTGTCCCTGCTGTTCTTCAACCTGATCTGCGCCCCGTGCTTCGCCGCCATCGGCGCCATGCACAGGGAGCTCGGGTCCTGGAAGGACACCGGGATCGCCGTCGCATACCAGTGCGTGCTCGCGTACTGCGTCTCGCTGATGTTCTTCGGATTCGTCGGATGCATCGGCGGACTCAACGAGGTCGGAGGCGTCGACTACGGCACCCCGATCGGAAGCACCATCGCGGCCATCGTCGTCCTGGCGGTGCTCGTGTACATCCTGTGGGCCAAGGACCCGTTCCACCAGCTCGCCGGGATCGACGAGTACGACGCCGAGGAGGAGATGAAGGCATGAACGGGAACCTCGTGGTCGGAGCGTTCATCGCGCTGATCGTCATAGCCGCCGTCGCGTACATCGTGAGCCAGCGGCGCAAGGGGATCGGGAGCTGCGGTTGCAAGTGCTGCAACTGCTGCGGGAAGACCTCGGACTGCGGGGCCTGCCAGCAGAACGATCGGGACGGGAAGGACTGAGTCCGCCCGTCGGGAAACCGGGGCTCCGGCCCCTTCTTCCGTTTTCTCCGCCCGTCCGGCTTCGGACGACTCGACCGAAATTCCGATAAACGGCGTGGGGCTAGGTGACCAAGGAGTTGGCGCACCTATCGGGCGGGGACAGGTCATCCCCGCGTTTCACGACTCTGAG